>JAJYBO010000293.1 GCA_021778975.1 Deltaproteobacteria bacterium | reverse complement strand
AAGCTCTCATCAATCTGGTGCTAAACGCCATCGAATCAACCGATTCCGGCGGCAAGGTGACGGTGATAGCCGCTATTGATCCGGATGCAGGCTGCGCCGAAATCCGGATACAGGATACCGGCAAGGGCATTCCCCCAAACGAATTAGACAAGATATTCGACCCGTTTTATACCACCAAGGAAAGCGGTACGGGGCTGGGGCTTGCGATCACGAGCGGCATTATCTCCCAGCACTCCGGAACGATCAGTGTCGAAAGTCAGTTGGGCAAGGGAAGCACTTTTATCATTCGACTTCCTTTTCATAAGGATGCAGGCCATGCCGGATGATATGCCTCACATCCTTGTGGTGGACGATGAAATCCACATTTGCGATAACTGCAAGAGAATTCTCTCCAAGATGGAGTGTGATGTTTCTATCGCCCGCGATGGTCAGGAAGCCCTTGCTCTGATGGGATCCCGGCCATTTGACGTGGTCGTGACAGACCTCAAAATGAGCCGGATGGGCGGCATGGAAGTCCTCCGGCAGGTCAGAGAATTGTATCCGTCCACCCGTGTGATCGTTATGACCGGTTACGCGTCGGTATCTTCCGCCGTCGAAGTCATGAAAATCGGCGCGTTCGATTATCTTCCCAAGCCGTTTACGCCCCATGAACTGCGGGCTGTTGTGGTTCAGGCGCTTACGCGTCGTAGAACAAACCCGTCAGACCGTTCATTGCCAGTTCCTGAAAAGTCCTCGACCCCTGTCTCTCACCAACTGATCGGTTCCAGCCCCCAGATGCAGAAAGTGGTGTCCATGATTCAAAAGGTATCCCCGACGGACGCCACTGTCCTGGTGTACGGCGAAAGTGGCACCGGAAAAGAACTGGTGGCGCGCGCGGTTCATGCCAACAGCCACCGCAAAGATAAGGTCTTTTTTGCGGTGGATTGCGGAACACTTGCAGGAAACCTGCTGGCGTCCGAACTCTTCGGCCACGTCAAAGGCGCGTTTACAGGCGCTTATCAGGAAAAGAAAGGTATCTTCAACCTGGCGCATCAGGGAACCGTGTTTCTCGATGAAATCAGCAATATCAGCCTCGATGTTCAGGGAATGCTCCTCCGGTTTCTGGAAAGTCGGGAATATTATCCTCTGGGAGGAACAACGCTGCAAAAAGTTGATGTACGGCTCATTTTTGCCACCAATCAGGATCTGCAGAACATGGTCGAAAACGGGACATTTCGTTCGGATTTTTATTACCGGATTTTTGTCTATCCCATATTGATACCGCCCCTCCGGGAGCGAAAGCCCGACATCCTGCCGATCGCCGCGCATTTTCTGGAGCAATTTTGTCGCAAGATGAATAAATCCATTGCCGGTTTTGACGATGACGCGATCCATCGGCTCATGGCCTGTGACTGGCCCGGCAATGTCCGTCAGCTCAGAAATGTGATCGAGCGGTCCGTGATTCACTGTGAAAAAAATCGTATAGGCCCAGCAGATTTGTTGATAGACGACGGTGCGCCTGCCAAACCATCTTTTCCGGAAGCGATTCCTCAAACCAACGCAGCACTGAAAGCGGCTAAAAAGCACATACGGCTTGAGGCGATTGGTGAACTGGAAAAAAAATTCCTGTTGAACGCTCTGGAACAGAACAAATGGAACGTGACCCAGTCCGCCCGTCAAACCGGGCTGCAACGCACCAATTTCCAGAACCTGATGAAAAAATATGGGATATCACTTCGGCAGCATTCCAAAACGTCTTCCGCTCCGTGAGCTACCTATTATTGGGTCCTGAACCATACACTGTATGAAATTTCTATACATTATTTCGAGTGGCGTTCCCATGATATATTACAGCTTCTACCACATTGTTTTTATTTAGAATGAGCGGGGATGCCATTATTGTTTCGGATAGAACCGCCTGCATATGAACCATATACAGGCAGGGGGATTCGGCGACACCACTAACTGGATGTAATTCATATAATATCAAATGGTTGATAGTGTGGTACGGGATGTGCTTTTAGTAAAGCCATCCATGAAATACCAACCCCTTGATCCGGAGGAAATATGATGAATACACCAGAAAGAATTATGGTCGTTGATGATGAAAAGGGAATCTGTCAGAATGTTGAAAAGATTCTGTCTAAAAACCACTATGACGTTGTCTGCGCGCTCAGCGCCGCCGAGGCGTTGGAACGGATGAAAACCGAATCTTTCGATCTGATGATTACAGACATTGTCATGCCTAAAATGAACGGGCTGGAGCTTCTCAAGCAGGTGAAGGCCAACTGGCCGCAAACGCGGGCGCTGATGATGACCGCCTATGCTTCCACCGACACGGCGATGAAGGCCATTCGCCTGGGCGCGCTGGATTATGTATCGAAACCGTTTACACCGGATGAACTGCGAACCGTCGTTCAGAAAGCCATGTCCGGAGAACTCCTTCAGGCCGCGACCTCCTCAAAGGAAGTTGAAGAAATCAATGTCATTGATATTGATATGCCGTTTGACGGCGATGAAGTCGCCCGATGCACCGGCGAAGATTATGTGAAGACACTGGGGCGCTCGGATATGCCGGTGATCGAAGTGAAGATCGCCGAAAAACCGGAGCATTTCTGTGCGGTCGGCGAGATGGTCTGCGATATCTTCAGAAAGCTGGGCGGAACCTGCAAAGCAGGTACCAAAACCCGCCTCTGTCCCCAAAAATCAAGCAAGAAATCGGCGAAAACGGCAAAAGCCGCGGCGGCGGACATATCCAAATGGATCGGGATTGACATGCCGTTCAATTACGAAGAAGTCGTGTCGGTTACCGGGCCGGAATATGTCGCGCATCTGGGGGCCGAAGGCATCTCTTACGTTCCTTATGAAGAACTGAAGAAAAATATCGCCCGTATGATGGGAAAACCATCGGGAAATATTGATGTAGATATGCCGTTCAACCGCGATGAAGTGGCCAGAGCCGCGGGGGATGCCTACGCCAGCGCGCTGGGAACATCGGACATGCCGGTCAT
>JAJYBO010000292.1 GCA_021778975.1 Deltaproteobacteria bacterium | reverse complement strand
CCACATGGATCCCGGCGTCAATCCTTATGTCCGCTATTATGAAGATGTTCTCTTTCCGATGATCGCGGAACGAACGCCCCCGCTGGTGGGCATTTCCATGGTGTTCGCCAATCAGTCGGTGCAGGCGCTGGTGCTGGGGCGTCTGATTAAAATGCGATTTCCGGAGATTCATGTTGTCTTGGGCGGCGCCTATCTTTCCCAGTGGGCGATCACATCCGATGACGTTCATGTGGCGCAACTGCTCACCTGCGCGGATTCCATCGTGTGCGGAGAAGGCGAGCAGGCTTTTGTCGCTCTGCTGGCCCGGATATCCGCAAAACAAACGGTGGCGGATCTGCCCAACGTGATATGTCTCGACCCGGACGCGCAGCGGGTGCTGCGGTTCAGGGAACTCGCTTACACCGATATTTCCCGGCAGCCGCCGCCGGATTATTCCGACCTGAAACCAGAAAGCTATCTATCCCCCCAGACCATCATTCCTTACTGCATCAGTCGCGGCTGTTACTGGGGGCGGTGCGTTTTCTGCCAGAACCGCTACGGTGACTACCATGTGCGCCGTTATCAGACAGTTCCGGTGGAAAAAGCCGTCGCCGAAATGGCGGAACTGAGCGCCCGATATGGAAGCGATCATTTCAATTTCAGTAACGATGTCATTGACCCGGCCTATCTGAAAAAATTCAGCCAGGCGGTCCTTGACGGCGGTCATCATTTCTATTGGAACACGGATCTGCGTGCTGAAAGCGCCTTTGATTCCGAAACCTGCCGCTTGCTGGCGCAGGCTGGCCTCAAAAGCGCCGCCATCGGATTTGAAAGTGGATGTCAGAAAACGCTGGACGCCATGGACAAAGGCAAGCGGGTGGAGATTATCGCCGAGGTTTTAAAGAACCTTTATACGGCGGGCGTGGCCACGCAGGCAATGGGCATTTTCGGGATGCCCGGAGAAACCGAGGCGGACGGTGAAGAAACCGTGCGGTTTCTGGAAGCCAATGCGCATCACATTTCCTACTATGTCATGGGGCTGCTGATGGTGTTACCCGGTTCGAAAATGTACCGTGATCCGGGCATCTATGGGGTAAGCACCATCAGTTTCGATCATAATCCGCTCAAAACGCCCGAACCGGTCTGGCGATCCGGAACCCGCATGTCCATAGAGAGCGTCAACCGGTTATATGAACATCTGGGCCGCCTGGAGCGCATTTACATGATTGACGAGTACCCGTATGTGGGAGGGCTTTCGACCAACCATTCATTTCTCTACTACGTTCTGGGCCCGGATATTCTCAAACGGTTGCGACAAAACAAACGGGAAACGATGAGGTAATGATTAAGTTGAGGTATAATACCCCATCATACCCCATTTCCATTGAGTTCTTTAACATGGCATTTTACCAGAGTTTTTTAAGAATGACGATGATTCCTGATGGCGAAATAGGGACATTTATCTCAAAAAAGCCCGCCCTGCCCCGTTGCATTTTGGCGTCATATTGAAAACCAGATCAAATGAATACAGATAACATCTTGATAATTTATATTTATTGCATGATTTATCCGATCATGCCCCCTACCCTTTCATAACAAATCGTCAGGCACGATTTGTGCATTTGCAGGCCCTGGATACAGGGGTGTAAATCTTTGCTTGAAGCAAGATAACCACATGTGGTAATTCAAATTTGTTGATTTTATCGGAGTAATATACAATGATGCTCTCAATACCCGTCCATGAAGCTGTCGGTTGTGTGCTGGCTCATGATGTGACACGCATTGTGCCCCAGAAGAGTAAAGGACCGGCTTTCAGAAAAGGCCATATCATCCGCGCAGAGGACATTGATCCCCTGCTCGATATCGGCAAGGCGCATATCTATGTGCTGGAGATGTCCCCTGACCAGGTACACGAGGACGCCGCCGCCCGGCGAATTGCAACCGCGGCCGTTGGGCCAGGGCTTGATATGACGGAACCTTCCGAAGGTCGTGTGGACCTGATCGCCCAATATCCCGGAGTACTCAAGGTGGATGTGCCGGCGTTGAACCGGCTGAACGCCATCCAGGATATGGCGTTTGCGACCCTGCACACCAACCATCGTGTCGCCGCCGGTCAACATGTGGCGGGTACGCGGGTCATTCCGCTGGTGGTTCCCGAACAAATTGTCGCGGAAGCCGAGAAGCTCTGTCGCGACGCCCCACCGCTCATTACCGTCAAGCCCTATCAATCGCTGCCTGTGGGGATGATCACCACAGGCAGCGAAGTCTTCCATGGCCGCATCGAGGATAAATTCGGTCCGGTGGTGGAAGAGAAAATCAATATGCTGGGAAGTCGGATAATCCGTCAAATCTTTGTATCCGACGATGTTGACAGTACGGTCGAGGCCATACACGTTCTGGTGGATGAGGGCGCCCGGATGGTGCTGCTGACCGGCGGGATGTCCGTGGATCCGGATGATCGCACCCCCGCGGGCATTCGGGCATCGGGCGCTCAGGTGGTGGCCTACGGCGCCCCCACATTTCCCGGCGCCATGTTCATGCTGGCGTATCTGGACGACGTTCCGGTGCTGGGGCTGCCGGGATGCGTCATGTATCACCGCACCAGCATCTTCGATCTGATTCTTCCCAGGCTGCTGACGGGTGAACGAATTGCACGCGAAGATATCACGGGGTTGGGTCACGGCGGCTTTTGCGCCGGCTGTGATGATTGCCGCTATCCACTATGCGGATATGGTAAAATATAATGACTTCGGAATAACCTGAAAAAACCTTTACAGGAGGAATCGGAATGATCAAAAAAACACTCAATATCAATGGAACCGACGTGATAGTTGTGGCGCCGGCGGATGAATCGCTGGCCAATGTATTGCGCGGCCAACTCGGGCTGACCGGCACCAAAGTGGGATGCGGCGAGGCGCAGTGCGGCTGTTGCAACGTGATTCTGGATAACAAGCTGGTGCGCTCCTGCGTCACAAAAATGTCCAAAGTGGCGGACGGGGCGTCGGTAACGACAATAGAGGGAATC
>JAJYBO010000291.1 GCA_021778975.1 Deltaproteobacteria bacterium | reverse complement strand
ATCCGGAAAATCGGCCTGCGGCATCCGGGTCAAATGGGTCGCTCGAAAGCCGCGCGCAACAACCATATCATAAACGCTTTCCGCCCGCTCGACATCCCGCGGCGCCAGGATCATGAACAAATCCGGCATCACCGTTTTCAGCCGGGAAAAGGCGGACAGAAGGATGGCTTCTTCACCAGGATGGGTGCTGCCGGCCACGATACATTTCCGGCCCGCGGGAATCGCCAGGGTTTCCTTGAGCCGTAAGACAGTTTCTGAAAACGCCGCATCCGTCAACGGATCGTATTTCAGATTGCCGGTCACGGTGATACGCGATGCTGGAATCCCCAGGGCGTGAAAACGATCGGCGTCCCTGCGGGTTTGCGCGCCAATACCGGAAAAACAGCGGAATATCGGGGTCATACAACACCGAAGGCGGCTGTATCCACTAAAAGATCGGTCTGACAACCGGGCGTTCAGCAGAATGACCGGGATGGCGTACTTTTTCATTTCAAACAGAAAATTCGGCCAGATATCTGTTTCGACGATAATCATCAGGCAGGGAAAAATTCGTTTTATGGCGGATCGTACGGAACTCATCAGGTCATAGGGAAAATAGATCACCGCATCCACGTCATTTTCGAGAAGTTGTCGAGCTGTTTCAAACCCGGACAGGGTGGAGGCCGAAAAAACGATGGATTGCCCCGAACAGCGATGTTTCAGCGCTTTTGTGAACCGCGCCGCCGACAGCACTTCGCCTACCGACAGAGCGTGAACCCATATGGGCCTGAGTTGTGAGACATGCTTCAGAGAGGACGCCGACATTGCCGCCCCCCCCAGCCGATGAAACACGGTATGCCGGCGTTTTCGGGAAATCATCGCCGATATCGTCAACCAGAGCAGGATCGGCAACAATCCCACTCCCCACAGCAGATTGTATATCAGAAGCACCCCGGCGCCTCCCGCATTATACCGATTTTTCATCGTATCCATTGATATCCTCATGATGGCTCGCCATAAGCGCCGAAAGCGCCAGGACATCGCCGCCCGGCTTATGGCAAAACCATCGAAAAGCAGTAAAACAAAGGATCGAACGCCGTCAATCGAAGGCCATATCCGTTTTCCAGACCTTCCAGACATTGCCCACCAGATCGGGTCCCGGCTTCAGTGTCATTTTACCGGGTTTCCATCCGGACGGCGTCGCCTCTTTGCCCTTGCTGGCCCGCACAAGCTGGAACGCCTGCACCTGCCGCAGGGTTTCGTTCACATTGCGCCCTACCGGCGGCGTGAGGACTTCATATCCCTGTACCGCGCCATCCGGATCAATAATGAACCTGCCGCGTGTCTCAACGCCGGCGTCCTCGTCGAACACCCCGAACACCTTGCCGACCCTGCCGCCGGCATCGGACAGCATCGGAAACGGAACACCGCCGCTGACCATTTTGGACAGTTCGTTATCATCCCACATCTTATGGACAAACACACTGTCAATGCTCATGGAAAGCACTTCGACACCCAGTTTCTGAAATTCTGCATACTTTTCGGCAACTGCCGAAATTTCGGTAGCTCAGACAAAGGTGAAATCCCCTGGATAAAAACACAGCAACACCCATTTTCCCAGATATTCCGAAAGCTTTACCGATACAAATTTTCCCTGCTGATAGGCAGGGGACACAAAATCCGGGGCTTTTTTACCGACGCGTATCATGGACATGGTCTCCTTTTTGACGGATGTGGGTTCCTGAGCTTCGGACTCAGCAGGGAGCTCACCGACCGGACCTCCGGTAGGACGAGCGCAGGCAACCTCCAGTTCTTCTCCCATAATGACCTCCTCTCTCGATTTGGGTTGATGCTGACAACACCATAAACGTTGAGCATAGTGACAGAAATTTCAAGACATTTCCAGAAACATTTTTTGACATTGCTGTCCATTTGTTTTATGAACTTCAATCATAATATTTTGAAGAGTCGTTCTGATGACGATCGGGGCTGAGATGAGGAGGCAGGAATGAATTATGTCATAATCGGAAACGGCATCGCCGGTGTCTGCGCCGCGGAAGCTATCCGTCAACTGGATGCCGGCGGCGCGATTTTCATGATCAGCGACGAACCGCTGGAACCTTATTGCCGCCCCATGATCAGCCTGGTTTTGCAGGGCGCTCTCGATCCTTCCAGGCTTTCCATACGAAAAAATGGATTCTACGGGTCTCTGAATATCACGCCCATTCTGGGAAACCGGGTGGTTCGGATAGACACCGATCAGAAGACGGTGTCGCTGTCAGACGAGCGGTTGCTGCCGTTCGACCGGCTGCTGATTGCTTCGGGCGCCGATCCCCGGCCGATCAAGGCCGCCAATTCCCATCTGAGCCGTATTTTTTTCATGCGCAGCCGCCGCCACGTCATGGAAATGCTGGAAGCGCTCCCTGAAACACGGCGAGCGCTGGTGGTCGGCGGCGGGCTGGTGGGGTTTAAAGCCGCTTACGGCCTTCTGCATCGGGGGGTGGATGTCACCATGCTGATCCAGTCCGGATATCCGCTTTCCCTTCAGGTGGATGCCGACGCCGGCGCCATGATTCTCGGAGAGCTGGTGCGGCACGGCCTGAATGTCCGAGTGGGAGCTGAGGTCACCGCCTTTACCGGAGATGCGGCGGTGACCGGCGCCCGTCTTTCCGACGGCGCACAACTTCCCTGCGACATGGTGATTGTCGGCAAAGGCGTTCTGCCGGCTGTTTCATTCATTCCCCGGGATAAAATCCAGGTGGATATGGGGGTTGTGGTGGACGCGCATATGGAGACCACCTGCCCCGGCGTTTTTGCGGCGGGGGATGTGGCGGAGTCCGTGGATATCGCCCGGAAAACCCGCTGGGTGAACGCCATATGGCCGGAAGCCGCTGCTCAGGGGCGTCTTGCCGGCATGAACATGGCGGGCCGCGCGGTCACCGGCCACGGCAGTCTGGGCCGTAATGTCATCCGCATTTTCGATCTCGATGTCATGACCGCCGGCTGGATACACCCGCCGGACGATCCCCGCTATGAGGTGCTCACCGG
>JAJYBO010000061.1:10680-12747 GCA_021778975.1 Deltaproteobacteria bacterium | reverse complement strand
AGCGTATCTTACCGGGAATTATAGCGATTTTGATATCACTGTTGGAAAATTTGCCGATGCCGATGACTATGACAGAGTGTTGATGGCAAAGACGGATATGAATGGCAATATCCAGGTCAGTATTGTCAATACCGATGGCAGTTATCAGGATATAGCTCTGTCCGATGGAGGGCCTAAGAATTTATTTGGAATTCGTGTGGCGGCAGGGAATTTCAACCCATCGGGTGACAGCTCACGCAGCGATTTCCTGATTGGTGGGATTGGAAACAACGGCAATTACCAGATCAATTTTTACAAATATACAGGAGAACTTATAACGAGCATTCCAGGAACGACACCGTGTTCAGCATTTGCGGTGGGGGTTGGTAAGTTTGCGTCCGGAGACATGCTGAGTGATATTGTAATTGCCATGCAGAACACTTCTGGAACACTGTCAACTCAAAATTGGTATTGTAATTATGATACAAGTAGCAATAGTTGGAAGTGGAGTAAAATTTCACAAACAGATGGCGCCAGTAGCGATATCGTTTTCGCAGATATCAACGTTGGCGTACTGCCTCCTGATCCAACCGGCGTAAATACCGGGTATATCGTATCAGGAAGAGGGACGGATGGCAAACTTGCATTGGTTACTTTCGATAACAACAATACCCCCAAAAAGGTATCTATTGCCGATCCTCCGATTTGTAACGATGTTCACCTGTCAACCAGTATGTCTGGTGCAGCAGTGTCTTTAATCTTGTCGTCGAAGCTTCCCGGAGTCTATCTTTTTGATCAGAATCTGACCGGGAAAGGTTCCTGGGCACAGGGCAAAACTTCGTCATTAACAACAGATATCGTGTATCCTGACAGCGCGTATGGGATATCTTCTCCCGTGCTGGTATATCTGGACAGCTCTGGAAATCTGCAAACGATTCAAACACCAGTTCAATGATTTTCAAGAAAGTGATGTTAGCGGTTATGTTGTAGTCTGACGTCTTTTTCTCCGGTTTCGTAATCATAATCCCGGTTTCTTCCGCATGACGAGTCACAGCACTCAAAGATGCGGAGGCGCCGGGATTGTGTTTTGATGGGCAGATGCTTTTGTGGTAGAATATACGCTGGTTTCAAAAGGAGATAAGGTTATCACTATTTTCAAGATGGCTTCAAGCAAAGGATTGATATGCTTTCAGGTAATGAGAATTACGAAGATATCAGCCTCTTAATCGCCAAAGGCGAATCCGAAACCGTTGAGTTTAAAAAATCAACGTCCCTGATGCGAGAGGCGGTTGAAACCGTATGCGCGTTTACCAACCGCCGTGGGGGATATCTGATATTCGGGGTTTTGGATAATGGTACGGTTGTCGGTGTCCCATCATCGGATGACACGCTGCGCCACATCGTCAATGAAATCAAACTCAATACGGATCCTAAACTTTATCCATCCGTAGAACACGCAAATTGCGAAGACAAATCCTGTATTGTCGTTACCGTAGAGGAGAGTCCTCTAAAGCCGCATTTTGCCTATGGCAGGCCATGGATTCGTGTGGGACCGACCAATCAGAAAATGGATCGGCATCAATACGAGTCCATGCTCCAGCAACGCCAGAATGGATACGGATTTGATTTTGTGATCCAACCTAATGCCAGTATTGCAGATATAGATTCGGACAGCCTGCTGCGTTTTCTGGAAACTGCCAACGCCATTCGGAGCCTCAACGAAAATTTATTTCTGCCTGCCGATATTCTGCTGGAAAAATTGGAATTGATGCGCCAAACTCAATTGACCCGCGCGGGGTTGCTGCTGTTCGGCAAAAGGCCGATAACCTTTTTTGAAGGATGTTTCGAGGTCCGATGCGGTTCTTTTTTGACCGACGATGGTTATGACGAAATCTTGAACAACAAAGAATTTAAAGGCAATTTGCTGGATATATTTGAAAACGTATATGGATATGTCATAGCTGGTTTGCGTCATGACAGCATAAAAATGGAAGAATTTCGAAAAGAAACGCCGGAATTTCCCTTTTCGGTGATTCGTGAAGCTATCGTGAACATGATTGTTCATCGAGACTACCGGCAGGGTATTAA
>JAJYBO010000061.1:0-10670 GCA_021778975.1 Deltaproteobacteria bacterium | reverse complement strand
AATCCAGCGCATCTTTTTGAACCCACCATCACGATTGAACGCCTCAAAAAAGTGCATCCTTCGAGACCCGGAAATCGCCTGATCGCCAAGATTTTTTATCTAATGGGTTTATTCGAGAATTGGGGAAGTGGTACGCTGAAAATTATTTCGGAATGTCTTAAATCGGGGAAGAAAGAACCCCGTTTTTCTTATGAGGCCGGTATGTTCCGCCTGGAACTGATGCGCTGATCGTAACCATATGACGAGGATAACTATGCTGAGTACAAGTGAAATTGTATCCACCCTGGAGATGCTCCAGAATGAACACCTGGATGTGCGGACGGTGACCCTGGGAATCAACCTCCTGGACTGCGTCAGCCACGATATTGATCGGTTCAAGGACAGGATATATTCCCGAATCACCGGTCTGGCTGCCAATCTGGTGCGCGTTTGTGACCAGATCGGTGACAAGTACGGTATCCCGGTGGTGAACAAACGGATATCCATCAGCCCCATGGCGGTAGCCGGCGCGCCATTTTCATCCGAACAACTGGTGGAAGTCGCCAAAGTTCTAAATGATGCGGCGGTATCGGTTCATGTGGATTTTATCGGTGGGTTTAC
Source organism: Deltaproteobacteria bacterium (assembly GCA_021778975.1). GTDB lineage: Bacteria > Desulfobacterota > Desulfobacteria > Desulfobacterales > Desulfatirhabdiaceae > RAAP-1. The sequence continues at coordinate 10,070 of JAJYBO010000061.1, read as the reverse complement.
CGCTCTGGTGCAAAAAGGCATTGCGCGGGGGGATCGGGCATTGATCGAAGCCATCCCGCAAGCGCTGGCGGAAACGGAGCGGGTGTGTGCGTCCGTCAACGTTGCATCAACTCGCGCCGGTATCAATATGGATGCGGTGCTGCTGATGGGAAAAATCATTCGTGAAGCTGCCCGGCGGACGGCGCATCAGGATGGTCTGGCATGCGCCAAGTTGTGCGTATTCGCCAATATTCCGGAAGATATTCCGTTTATGGCAGGCGCTTATCTGGGCGTTGGCGAGGCGGATGCGGTCATCAATGTTGGTGTCAGCGGCCCCGGCGTGGTCAAAAAAGCCATTGACAGAGCGCTTGCCGCAGACGCCCGGCTCGATTTGGGACAGCTTTCGGAAATCATCAAACACACGGCGTACAAGGTGACCCGCGTGGGCGAATTGATTGGCCGTGAGGTGGCATCGGTACTGGGGATCCGCTTTGGGGTGGTAGATCTGAGCCTGGCGCCCACCCCCAATGTGGGCGATAGTGTCGGAGAGATTTTTCAAAGTCTCGGGTTGAAAAATATCGGCGTTCCCGGTTCTACAGCGGCGCTGGCCATGCTGAATGACGCCGTCAAGAAAGGCGGGGCGTTTGCCAGCTCTCATGTCGGGGGGCTTAGCGGTGCGTTTATTCCGGTCAGTGAAGATCTCAATATTGAAGCCGCCGCCAGATCGGGACAGCTTACCATCGAAAAGCTCGAAGCCATGACCAGCGTGTGCTCGGTAGGGCTGGATATGGTGGCGATCCCCGGTGATACTTCCGAGGAAACCATCGCTGCCATCATTGCCGACGAAATGGCCATTGGGGTGATCAATAAAAAGACCACTGCGGCCAGACTGATACCGGTTCCGGGAAAAAAAGCGGGTGACAGCGCCTTCTTTGGAGGACTTCTGGGGCAGTCCGTAATCATGCCTGTCAATAACGCCGTTGGTGACAATCCCTTCATCCGTATGGGTGGCTTGATTCCGGCGCCGATTCAGAGTATGAACAACTGATAGATCGTCGTACACAAAGGGCAACCACACAAAGGAGATAGCGATGATTCGTCCCGACAGATTGGCGGAAACATTTACCCGACTCGTAAAGATTGACAGTGTCTCCCGGCGCGAGGCGCAAATTTGTAATGAATTACAGAATGTTCTGGAAGCTATGGGCGCCGAAACCTTCATTGATCATGCAGGCGCCGCCGTTGGCGGCGATACCGGAAATCTGATTGCCAGATTCGTGGGCAATGCGGATGCGCCGACAATGATGCTGTGCGCCCACATGGATACGGTGGAACCCGGAAACGGAATTAAACCGCAATGCAAAAACGGCATTTTTACCAGCGATGGTACGACAATTCTGGGCGCCGATGACAAAAGCGCAATTGCCGTTCTGATCGAAGTGCTGACCGTACTTCACGAGGAGCGCCTGTCTCATGCCCCATTGGAAGTTGTCATAACCATTTGTGAAGAAGTCGGGCTGCTGGGGGCTAAAAATCTGGATATTGATCGTCTCAAGGCCAGATTCGGCTATGTTCTGGATACGACTGATACCACGGGGATTGTCAACCGGGCGCCGGGCGCCAATCATATAGAATTTGTCATTAACGGGAAGGACGCCCATGCCGGCGCGGCGCCAGAAAAAGGCATTAACGCCATCGCCATTGCCAGTAAAGCCATTGCCGGGTTGACGCTGGGTCGCATAGATCAAGAAACCACCTGCAATATCGGCGTCATTCAAGGCGGGATTGCCACCAATATCATTCCCGGTCAGGTTACGGTCAAGGGGGAAGTTCGAAGCCATGATCCGCAAAAACTGGCCAATCTGACACAAACCATTGTCACCGCTTTTGAAACCGCTGTCCAGGACTTTAAACCCCAGTCCTCCGAAGCCGGCAGCCCACGGCTGAAGGTTGTTGTTGATCCCGACTTTGCCTGTACCCATATTCCCGAAGATCATCCGGTGGTCACTCTGGCTGTAAAAGCGGCGCAAAATCTGGGCAGAACGCTCAAACCCAGAACGACCGGCGGCGGTGCGGACGCCAACGTCTTTTTTTCGAAAGGCATCATGACCGGCGTTTTAGGAACCGGTATGCGCGACATGCACACGGTCCGGGAATCCGTGAGCTTAAGCGACATGGTGGAAACCGCGGAACTGGTTCTGGAAATCATCCGTCTGCACAGTCTCTGAAACCCAGAGTTCATGAATGGTGAGGTTGTCGTATGCAGGAGATCTTATGAATCGCGCAGCAAAGGTATCCATTTCACTGATATGGCTGTGGTTTGTTCCGGCGGCACTGGTATTCGCCCAGAATGCAAATCTGCCGGATGGTTTTGTGTATCTGAACAATGTGGCGCCGGATATTGCCGCTGAACTCCGATATGCGTCGAGCAACAATTTTATCGGGCATCCCATTGACGGATATCGGGCATTCCGATGTATCATCACTCGACCGGCTGCCGAAGCGTTGAAGAGGGTGGAAATGGCGCTGAAACCTTTTGGATTGGGACTGAAAGTGTTTGACGCCTATCGGCCGCAACAGGCGGTGGATAATTTTGTACGCTGGGCCAAAGATATCGGTGATATCCGGATGAAGCAGGCGTATTATCCGAAGGTAGATAAGAAAAATCTGTTTTCCGACGGTTATATTGCGGAAAAATCCGGTCACAGTCGGGGCAGCACCGTTGATTTGACCATCATTTCCCTGAACGACAATACCCACAAAGAACTGGATATGGGGACGGGGTTCGATTTTTTCGGCCCGGAATCCTGGCCGGACAACCCTCATATGACGGCATCACAGCGCAGCCACCGGATGCTGCTTCAGGTGCTGATGAAAGAAAATGGTTTTGCCCCTTATGACAGGGAGTGGTGGCATTTCACGCTGCTCAACGAGCCGTTCCCAAACACCTGGTTCAATTTCCCCGTAGAGTGACTCTAAATCGGTTGCACCCTGCGTTGTCTTTACTGGTTCCCAAAACCGTTTTGAGATCCGCAATCCGGACACTCCCAGGTAATGCCGTTGCAGGTCATCCCCCAGAAATTGTGATCCATGCACTCCTGACAGATGGCGAAACCGCAGCGGCATCTCCAGCAGAAAGGGGGGAGCTTTCCGCAGCATGCACAGGGGATTTCTTTGGCTGCCTGACGTTTTTTTTTATATGGCGATGCAGATGTCATAACATTTCTCAAACACGTCAATTCGATGGCTGGTGGCAGTTTTTTTCAATCAACGGCAGCATGGCCATGAATTGAGACTCGTCCTCAGGGGTGCTGGCGATAGGCTCAACCTCTTCTGTCGCCGTATTGGCCTCATACACATATTCAGCGTTCCAGACTATACGGACATTATCCATACTATCCACAGGAATGAAGAGGAGGGTGACGCGCTTTTCCGGAGGATTGTCGTAGAGCAGTCTCTTCAACCATCTCGTGCTTTTGGAGTATTCTGTGGCTTTGCCCGCCACGATCTGGGTGTCGGAAGTGCTTCGGAGTATATATCCCTGATTGATAAGCATGGTTGTCATGGCGGCTCTCACACAGTCCGGACGAACATGGATAACCGTAATTTCCATGTTCTGTGCAGGGCATTGCGTGGAAAATGATCCGCCGCAACCGGCGGTGAGTATTACAACGAGCAAAAGGAGCATCCGTCGCATAATTCTTGCCTCCTTTGAGGATGATATTCACATTCATGAAACGGCGTCATGATAATATCTATTCTCACCGATATCAACCATCTTGAAGCGCCATTGCCTCAAAATGAGTGGCGGCGTCATTTTATGGTATCGGCAACGGGCGTCATGTGAAGCACCGATTCGGCGAAATGAAATGTGTATTTTTCTACCGACGCCACGTCTTTCGAGCGCAAAGATGAACAGATCACATGAGTTCCCGCATCGGGAACAGCCTCTTCTTCTTTTTGGTCTGCCGGCGTTCCCAGTTTGCCAAACATGTCGAGCATGGCGGAAACCTTCACGACCGGATCCTGATGCTGTTTGTCTTTATAGTAATACAGCAGCAGAATCGGCTGATGAATGCTCTCGAAAGTTTGCGCCGTCATTGTGGTTTCGGTAAATTCCTGAAGCTGAACGACGGCCCCGATACCGTAATGATCGTACCAGTATTTTTTATAGAAATCGGCCTTGTTGTTCGAGGCAATCTCTGAACCGCCATGCAGGATTTTAGCCATCTGCAACCCCCACGGCGCCGTGAGAATGAATGCCGCCGGGTTGTTGAGTGCGATGTTGGGTGAATACAGAATCACGGCATAAATGTCAGGAAAAACCGAGGCCAGCTTCAACGCCAGCGTTCCACCGGTGGAAGTTCCCATAACAATTACCCGTTGTCCCAATTTGCGGGACATGGCGAAATATTGCAGCGCCGATTCCCATAATCGTTCCGGTGTCAGTCTGTTCAACGGATGTGGTTCGTTCAGCCCATGATCGTAAAGCCGAGACAGCAGAAGGTTGCAACCGAATTTGCGGGCAAAGTCTCGATGTACCGGGTTTCCTTCTTCCTGACACGCGCCAAAACCGTGAAGATATAAAAGTACGTATCGAGTCTGGGTTGCCGGCGCTCCGGCCCAGACAATTTGGGCGGCATTTCCGGGTTTTACCGGAAGTCTGCTCTCCTCGCGATCGAGCGATGGCGCCATTTCGGACAGAGGTGCTACCGACGGTAACTGGGTGCGATAAACGGGCGCCTCAGGTTTGGGGCCCATGAGATAAACGACGATCAGAAACGGCAGCAAACCGATTATAAAATATGGAGTTCGTTTTTTCATCTCACATCCTTCCGATATGGCTGGATTTCTTTTTCATCATGATTTCAATCCGTTCTACCACTATAGACAGGCTGAGTGTCAATATGAGATACAGGCCGGCAATGGTGATCCAGCATTCGAAGGTCAGATATGTGGCGGAAACCAATTCCATGCCCTGAAAGCAGAGTTCCGGAATGGAAATCACGGAGACAATCGCCGAATCCTTGATTGTAGAAATAAATTGCCCCGCAAGCGCTGGAAGAACTGTCTGAACAGCCTGCGGAAGGACGATGAATTGCATTTGCTGACGCCAGGACAATCCCAGTGCATACGAGGCTTCGATTTGTCCTTTTTCGACGGATTGTATTCCGGCCCGGACAATTTCTGCAATATAAGCGGCCTCCACAACCGCAAGTGTAATGGTTGCGGAAACAAATGCAGTCAAAAACCGGGGTGGCGCCAGCAGTGAAGACAGTATATGCTGTGTTGCAGGGGATGCCCTGTGTGTCATATGGTCCAGCCCCAGAAGTGGCATGATCTGGTCGCCGATAAAATAATAGAAAATGAAAATCAGCACCAGTGGCGGAGTATTGCGGATCAGTTCCACAAACGTTCTGCCTGTCATGCGTTTGAAGCGGCTGGGGCTGACGCGAAAAAAACCGACAACAGCGCCGATGATGGTTGCCAGAAGCATGGCCCAGACACTTAACCGCAAGGTGGTGAAAAACCCCTGCATCAACAGGTTGGGAGTCCATCTTCCCGTATCCGGGTTTTTGTGAAACAGGTACTGGAACATGATATCCCAGCGCCAGTGATAATGAATGTTGGTGTTGAGGCGATAAGCGGTATATCCTCCGACTGTCGCGATCGCCAGGACAATGACCACATCCAGAACCGTAATTTTGATGGGCTTAAAGGACAAAACGACACGATATCCTGTGGGTCTGTTTTTGACCAGTATCGGTGTTTCGATACTGCCGGAAAAAGCACGGCGCTCTGTCACCCGGGTTCGCGCCGGGGCTGACGCTGCCTGTTACGCCTATAGAATCTGGCTGAGAAAGGCTCTGGTTCTGTCTTCCTGGGGATGTGAAAAAAAATCATCCGCGGTTCCAGACTCGATAATCTTACCATGTTCCATGAAAATAACCCGATCGCTCACTTCGCGAGCGAATCTCATTTCATGGGTAACCACGACCATCGTCATTCCCTCTTTGGCAAGTGTTCTCATGACTTCCAGGACTTCTCCGATCATTTCCGGATCCAGAGCGCTGGTGGCTTCATCGAACAGCATGACTTTAGGCATCATGGCCAGGGCGCGGGCGATGGCCACTCGCTGTTGTTGGCCGCCACTGAGCTGTGATGGGTAGGCGTCGGCTTTCTCGGAAATATTGACTTTTTGGAGCAAGGCCATCGTCATGGCGGCGGCGTCTGCCCTGCTTTTTTTGCGGACAAGCCGCTGGGCAAGATTGATGTTGTCCCGTACCGTCATATGCGGAAACAGGTTGAATTGCTGAAAGACCATGCCGACTTCCTTCCGTATTTCGAGTCGGTGTTTACGGTCGTGATCTAAGGGAATGCCGTCAATGACGATATCGCCGCTATCCACTTCTTCAAGGCCGTTCAGACAGCGCAGAAAAGTTGATTTTCCGGATCCCGAAGGCCCGATGACCACCACCACTTCACGTTGCCGAATACGCACCGAAAAATCCGTCAACGCTTGAACACCATTGGGAAATGTCTTGGTGATATGATCAACGACGATGATGAATCTGTCGGTCTGTGCTTCTTGTGTGTCCAAAGTATTTCCCTTACGTTATGGATGAACGCTGAACCGGTGTTCCAGCAAAAGAACCAGAGAGGACAGAGCGACGGTGATAACAAGATATATAGCGGCGATCGCGAACCATATTTCAAATGTCAGGAAGGTTTCGGATACGATGGCCTGTCCCTGCATGGTCAGATCATACACGGCGATCACACTGACCAGTGACGAGTCTTTGACCAGGGATACTGCCTGACTGGCCAGCGGTGGAAGCACCCGGCGGACAGCCTGCGGTAAAATGACACAGCGATAGGTATCGAAACGGCCAAGTCCCAGACTGTATGCAGCTTCCCACTGCCCTTTCGGTAACGAAACAATGCCGGCCCTGAAAATTTCCGAAGCATATGCCCCTTCGAACAGACTCAGGGCCAGTGTCGCCGATGTAAACCGTCCAACCCCCAGGACAGGCCCCAGTACGAAATAGATAAACAGCAATTGCACCAGCAGGGGGGTGTTGCGGATTGTTTCTACATATGCTCGCGCCAGAAATCGAGCCGCCAGCGCATCGGACAGCCGCAGCAAAGCCGCCGTCAGCCCCAGAACAACCGACATTCCCATGCTGACGCCACATATCTGGAGCGTTACCATCAGGCCCTGAATCAAAGGGCCCGCCACCATGCGATGGTTTTTTACCTCCCAAAGATAGCGAGGCACCCGATACCACTGCCAGTTGTATCCTGAATGTCCGGCCCCTGTTTCGATCAGCCATACGATGACCCCAATGACGGCCAGATACGCGATGATATCCCAAAAAAAATGTCTGTGGAAACGTTTCACATTTTTACGAAGCCGCCCGAAATTTGATTTTTTACGAGAGCGGATTGCACGGTTGTCAGATTTTGAAAATGGTTCGTTCGTTGGTGATAATGATATCAACATGGCGGTCGTGAGATTCCATCGGCGCCTGAGGAACGATCTGATTTTCAAGCGTTATGGCAACCTTTCGGGTGGTGAGGGGAAGTTTGGGGATGAAACGGTCGTAATACCCCTCGCCGGAACCGATTCGTCCGCCTTTTTCGTCAAAAACGATTCCGGGAATGATAACAATGTCCAGACATTCAATCGGCACCGGTTTACACCGGTCTGGATCCGGCTCTAAAATGCCTCGCGAACCCAGTTTCAGGTCTTTTTCAAAATTACTTATTTTAAACAATCTGATACGAAATTTTTGGGTATCGAAGGCCGGGAGTACGATAATCTTTTTGACATCGCAGCACCGTCTGATAATATCCCCGGATGGGACTTCACCGGGGCTGTCAATATACAGCATGGCAATATTGGCCTCGATAAAGTTGGCGAAATCAAACAAACGATCTTCAATTTTCCGAATTTTGGCGGCAAGTTCGTCAGAGGGAAGCGATTCCAGAGTGGTCATAACATCTTTACGCATTTTGGTCTTGGTTTGTTTCAGATCATCCATGCGGGGTTCTCCTGTGAAGAAGCAGCATATATCATTGACTAAATGAATTTCAGTTGTTACACAGAGCTTGAAACAGATTTGCGTCCGATTAATATAAAATCCCTAATTTGTTATAATAGGTACTCTCATGTTGGAAATCAAGTTTGTAAGACAAAATTTACCACTGGTTCAAAAAGCACTGTCCGATCGGGGTAAAACTATAGATATTGGCGTGTTGACACGGTGCGACACTCGAAGAAAAGCGGTGCTTTCCGAGCTGGAATCGCTTCGTAACCAAAGAAATACGGTTTCGGAACACATTGCGGTCATGAAAAAAAATGGGGAAAATGCAGATATTCAGGTCATCGAAATGCGCGAAGTTTCTGCACACATCAAAACACTGGAAAAAACCCTTTCAGAACTCGATGAAGAACTTCAAACAATTCTTCTCGATATTCCCAATATTCCCCATGCGTCTGTTCCGGTCGGCAAAGACAGCGCCGACAACCCGGTGTATAAAACCAGCGGTACTCCCAGGTCTTTCGATTTCGAGCCTCTGGCCCACTGGACGATCGGGGAACGGCTTCGGATTCTCGATTTTGAACGGGCGACCCGCATTACCGGCGCCCGTTTTCCTCTTTATTTGGGCGCCGGCGCCAGGCTTGAAAGAGCCGTGATGAACTTCATGCTCGATCTGCATACCACCCGTCACGGATATACCGAGGTCATTCCGCCTTACATGGTCAACCGCAGCAGCATGACCCATACCGGTCAATTGCCCAAATTTGAAGAAGATCTGTTCAAACTGGAAGGCTGGGATTATTTTCTGATTCCGACCGCCGAAGTGCCTGTCACCAATATTCACGCCGATGAAATTCTGGAAGAAGCGCAGCTTCCGCTGCGATACACGGCATTTACACCCTGTTTTCGTTCGGAGGCCGGTTCTTACGGCAAGGACACGCGAGGGCTTATCCGCCAGCACCAGTTTCACAAGGTGGAGCTGGTCAAGTTCACCACCCCTGAAACCTCATATGACGAACTGGAAACATTGCTTCAAAATGCGGAAGCCGTGCTGTTGCAGCTTGATCTGCCGTATCGGGTGGTGACCCTGTGTACAGGCGATATGGGGTTTTCGTCGGCCAAAACGTATGATATCGAAGTCTGGATGCCAGCCCAGAACACCTATCGTGAAATTTCGTCGTGCAGCAATTTTGAAGATTTCCAGGCTCGCCGCGGCAATATCCGGTTTAAACGAAAAGGACGGAAAGGCACCGAGCTGGTGCATACGCTCAACGGCTCCGGCCTGGCGGTGGGGCGTACGGTAGCCGCCATTCTGGAAAACTGTCAGCAGAAAGACGGCTCCATCACCATACCTGAAGCGCTGATTCCATACATGGGAGGGATAACATCCATAACGCCATGAAACTGAACGATTTTCCTGAAGATATTCGACCTTTTATCATGCCTGAACCGCGCAATGACATGATGTACCGGTGCCTGGGGTGCGGCAGGGAACACGGCATTACATCGCTCCTTTATACATGTCCGGATTGTGGCCAGGTGCTGCTTTTATATGACCGGCAATTCGAGCGGTTGAAACAGATTCCCGGAGCGCTGTGGCGTAAAATTTTCGATTATCGTAAGCTCCTGACCCTGCCGGCGCTTAAAGGCATTTACCGGTATCATGAATTCATCGGGCCGGTGGTGCCCCTTGACGCCATTGTGTATTTGGGAGAAGGGCATACGCCGGTGATCGAGGCCAATGCCCCGATGCAGGAGCTGGCCGGCGGCAGGTTTTATTTCAAAAATGACGGGCAGAACCCCAGTGCTTCTTTCAAAGACCGCGGCATGGCCAGCGCGCTCAGCTATATTCATTTTCTGATCCGACAGGGGCTGGCGAAGGATATTCTGGCGGTCTGTGCTTCGACCGGAGATACATCGGCGTCCGCGGCCCTCTACGCTTCCTATTTGCAGCCGCACATCAAGTCCGCGGTGCTGTTGCCGCATAAAAAAGTGACGCCGCAGCAACTGGCCCAGCCACTGGGAAGCGGGGCAAAGGTATTTGAA
>JAJYBO010000290.1 GCA_021778975.1 Deltaproteobacteria bacterium | reverse complement strand
ATTTTATTGTCGGAGAGACGAAGTGTCTCTATCAGGTGCTGCCGATCGGACGGATTGACATAAATATCATTTGCCGCATCCTGTACGGATGTCAGCAAGTCTTTCCGGCTGGAATACCCCATCATCTCGGCCATCGTCGTGTTGACATCCACAAACTGTCCGCTGATGTTCGAACGAAATATGCCGACCGGCAGCTTGTCGAAAATATCCCGATATTTTTCCTCACGTTCTCGAAGAAGCTTTTCGGCCTCCCCCTGTTGGGTGACCTCCACTTGGGTTATCGAACGTTTCATGAAGTCCTCCCTGTTATTTTCTCAGTAGTTGATCGCATCAGACATGATGTCTGTTTTTGCCGAGCGATAGAAAAACGCCAAACAGCATCGCGGACAATGCTGCCATGACCGCCCCGTAATAAAATGTTGCCGCCGGCGATACCTTATCCCAAAGCCATCCCGCGGCCAAACTTGCCGGAAGCGTTGCAATTCCCCCCACCATGTTGAATACGCCAAATCCGGTCGCCTTGAAGTCCGCCGGAATGATGGTGGCCAGAAACGCCTTTTGAATGCCTTCCGTAAGCCCCATGAATATCCCGTACAAACCGAACAGCACCCAAATGGCCTCCTTTTGGGAGGCGACGGCAAATCCCCAATACAGAGCGGCAAACAGTACGAATCCTCCCAGAATGATTCGTTGTTTGCCGAATCGGTCCGCCGCAATCCCCGCCGGAATGGCGGACACCGAATAGACCAGGTTGAACATGAGATAGACAACGGGTATCATCGGTGTTGCAACGCCAACCTGCTGCGCCTTTAGAATGAGAAATACATCGCTGGAATTACCGAGTGCGAAAACGCCTGCAATGACCATGAACCACCGAAACTGCCAGTTGAACTGCTTCCATGTCAATTTCGGTCTTTCCGAATGGATATGTGGAGATTTCCGTGTCTCTACAATGAAAAACACAATCAGCAGAACGGCGATAGCGCCAGGAATTGTGGATATCCAGAATATTTTGCGATAATCGTTGTCGAAGGCTCTGAGAAGAAAAAACGCCAGCGCCGGTCCCAGCATTGCGCCCAGTGTATCCATGGAGCGGTGAAAGCTGAAAGCCCTGCCCAGATATGCACGGTCTGCGGATTCTGCAATGATGGTATCCCGGGGTGCGGTTCTGATTCCTTTTCCGAATCTGTCAATAAACCGGGCGCCCATCACCTGATGCCATCCTGCGGCAACCGCCATGAACGGTCGGCTGAGAACCGAAATGCCATATCCTGCGGCCATCCACCATTTGCGATTGCCGGTTCTGTCTGAAAACCAGCCGGAAAAAGCTTTCAGCAGACTGGCCGTTGATTCCGCCACCCCCTCGACGAGGCCGATCAGCGATTTGTCAATGCCGATCACATTGGCCAGAAACAGCGGCACCAGCGGATAGATCATCTCCGAGCTGATATCCATGAACAAACTGACGAGACCGGCCACCGTCACATTTTTGCCAAACCCGAAAAACTTTTTGGTGTCATTCATTGTCAATGTCCTGTTGATACGCTGGACGGTCGCGTACGGCGATTTCGGTAAGACATGCTTTCTTAAGACCGTTATAACCGTCCAGACTATATCACGTTTCTGATTTGCATGTGATCTTAATCGCTCCCATCTATTTTTTCAAGACAGAGGACTTGCCGTCTGTACAGAAAAGTTCTAATATCACGCCTTCAAACGGCTGAAAAACCAATCTGTCAGCGCTGCACTTTCAGCCCCCAAACCCGTGGAACCCAGAGGAGTCTTCTGCGCATGGATTTCAACCCATGTATGAAACATAAGGTCATCCGTAAGACGGTCAGAGAATTCGCCGAAACGGAAATCTCCCCTATTGTCAGCGATATTGACCATGAGAGCCGATTTCCATGGGAAGTGGTGGAAAAAATGCGGCCGCTCGGTTTTTTCGGTCTTCAGATTCCCAAAGCTTACGGCGGCACGGAAGTGGACAGCATCAGCTACGCCATCATCATCGAAGAGCTTTCCCGCGTCAGCGCGGCCGTCGGTTTATGCGTCACGGTTCATAACAGCGTGGGCGCTTATCCCATCGTCCGCTTCGGCAGCGATGCGCAAAAAAACCGTTTTCTGCCGGCGATGGCCGGCGGCGAACGTATCGGCGCCTTTTGCCTGTCCGAGGCCAATGCGGGATCCGATGCCGGCGGCGTCGAGACCAGCGCCGCCCGGGACGGCGATGACTATGTGATCAACGGCGCCAAGATTTTTGTCACCAACGGCGGGATATGCGGTATCGCCCTGATTTTTGCAGTGACCGATCCCGAAGGCCGCGCAGGCAAGAACGCCGGCGTGTTCGTGGTGGAAAAAGGAACGCCAGGATTTTCCGTCGGAGAAATCGAAGACCTCTGCGGTATGCGGGCCAATCCTGTATCATCGCTGTTTTTCGAAGATTGCAGGGTTTCCGGACTTCACCTTCTCGGACGCCCCGGCGACGGTCTTAAAATCGGTCTTGCGGCTTTGGACACCGGCAGAATCGGCATCGCGGCGCAGGCGCTGGGAATCGCCCAGGGCGCTTTCGACGCGGCGCTGAAGTACGCCAAAGAACGTCAGCAGTTCGGTAAACCCATCGCGTCGTTTCAGACCATTCAGAATTATCTGGCGGATATGTCCACGGAAATTGACGCCGGAAGGCTGCTCCTGTACCGGGCATGCGCGCTCAAAGACGCCGGGAATCCCTTTGGATGCGAGGCCGCCAAGGCCAAGCTCTATTGCAGCACACTGGCGATGCGGGTCTGCGACCGGGCGGTTCAGATTCACGGCGGATATGGCTACAGCAAAGAATATGATGTGGAACGATATTTCCGGGACGCCAAAGTCACGGAAATCTACGAAGGCACCAGCGAAGTCCAGCGCATGGTCATATCCCGCGCGCTGCTGAGCCGCCCGGTGTGATGCTATGAATTCAAGGAATCGGACGATGCTCAAACTTCTTGTGTGTATCAAACAGGTACCGATGGTGACTGAGCTCCCGTGGGACGC
>JAJYBO010000060.1 GCA_021778975.1 Deltaproteobacteria bacterium | reverse complement strand
AGCGAAACACGCCAAAGTGGTCAAAGCGAAGGCGGCGGCGACAAGAGCGCTGCATTTCTACAATCTCCATACAGGAGAGAAAATGGATGTGGCCTATTTTACACGGGGAAAGTATTCACATGCAGCACTGAAGGACATCAATCACTTGTTCCGAGATTATCGGACAGGAACTATCAAACCCATCGATCCCAAACTTCTGGATTGTCTGTATAGCATTTCGCTGAAGTTAGAGACCCATAAAACGCCGTTTTACATCATCTCCGGCTACCGAACACCGGCGACAAACGCGTTGCTATGTAGGGAAAGCCCGAATGTCGCCAGACACAGTCTTCATATCAAGGGCAAGGCGGCGGACATTCGTCTTCCCAACCGCAACATCGCTTCTATCCGCCGGGCCGCCGTCGGTCTGAAAAAAGGCGGCGTCGGGTATTATCCGGACGAAAATTTTGTACACGTTGATGTCGGGAATGTACGGTACTGGTAAATCTGATGCCCTCGTAAAAAGTCGAATTTCGGACGGCTTTGTAAAAAGTTCGCAGGCAAGGCGCGCAAATCATGAGGAGTGAGGCGTACTTATGGTACGCCGCAACGACGAAGGATGCAGCGCAACGCAGCATCCGGACTTTTTACGAAGCCGTCAAATCTGATGCTCTCGTAAAAAGTCAGCGTGCGACAGCTCGCAGTTCCGAATATCGGGCGGATGGAATCAGATGAACTGCCGTATCGAGGGAAGCGTTCAACGCCTTATCGAGCGGCGGATCCCGATGATAAATATCCTTTGCAAAACACACCATTCCGTTTTTATTCACCCATGCCGTCCAGTATATCAGATATACCGGCATGGGTTCCTTCAACCGAACAACCGTGGGGGTACCGCTCGCAACTACTTCCGAAATCCGTTTGGCGGACCACTGGGGTTCGTCTTTCAGAAGATATTCGGCCAGCTCGAAGGGCTTTTCGATGCGAATGCAGCCGGAGCTGAAACTTCGGCTTGTCCTTTTGAACAGACTGCGCTGTGACGTATCGTGCAGATAGATCGAAAATTTGTTGGACAGCATAAATTTAATCCGCCCCAACGCATTCATCGGGCCGGGATCCTGACGAAACCGGTACGGAAAATTGCCGGCATTCACCCGATACCAGTCAATGGTCATCGGATCGATGTCCGGGGCGTTTTCTCCGGCGCTATTTTCAAACACCTTGATGTGATGCTGAATCAGGTACATCGGATTTTTGCGAATGAGCGGGAGTTTGTCTTCCGTGGCGATTTTATACGGAACATTCCAGTACGGATTCAACACCATATATTTGATGGCATCGCTGAAAACCGGCGTCCGGCGATAGGCTTTTCCGACCACCACCCGCATACGCAATACGGTAGATCCATCATCCACAACCGCCAGACTGTAATCCGCGATATTCACGAGAATATACCGTTTTCCCAGATCGCGAGGAATCCATCGCCAGCGCTCCAGATTCAGTTCAATCTGTTGTATGCGATCCGATACGGATGTATTCATGGCCGACAATGTGCCGGGGCCAATAACACCGTCCGGCTCGATGCCATGTCGTCTTTGAAAGTGCTGTACGCCCTCCATCAGGTCTTCGTCAAAAACAGCGGGATTGGCGGGACGATCTGATGAATTCAAGTCTCCGGTGATGGCAAGGCGTTTTCGGATCAGTTTGATGCGCGGGTCAACATCGTTGATTTTTAACGAAACTCCGGAGGGAATGAGGGGCCACCCGCCGTTTTTTTGAATAGTTACATAGCGCCGTAGCGCGTCCTTCAGACGGGCATACCCCGGGCTGGCAGGCTGCAATTGCTGTAAGTACGGAATGGCCGTCCCCTCGAGTGCAGCGGATTCGAGCCGTGAAAGCCCCCCGGTTTCAGAATTGACAAGTAACCAGGTAGAATCAACAGCGCTCGGATTGACCCGTCCAAACTCCAGATGAACCCCCAGCAGCACATAGGCATCTGTCAGCAAAAGCTCCAGATCAACCTGCTTTTGGGGATTCAAAGCTTCTTGCGGATGTTTCAGATCGCCGATAAGAGACCGGATGCGGTCAATGTGATAATCTTCCGGTGTCAATCCTTCCTGACCACAGGATTCGATGATATCTTTCAGCTTCTCTGCCTGGGAGGTCAGCCGTCCATCTTTGAACCATATGAAATGCTGTTCATGGCCTTCATAATACTGGATAATAACGGAAGCACAATGGATTTCAGGAAGCTGTGGGAATGACGGTGTCGCCCCGATTTTAGCGTCCTCTATCCGTTTTTCGAGCATCATTCCCGCCGGGGATGCCGGGTATATCTTTCCGGTCACGACGCAATCACCAACATTCGCGAACAAAATCAGCATGCACCACGCCAGCGTCGCTGTCCGTAAGACAATGGCCACATGGGTTCTGATGGATACCGTCACAAAACATGCAGGATTTTCAGGATAAGAGAAAGGTTTTGATTTGGTGATAAATTTCATCTGGATGGTCCGTGTCAATCCATTGTAACTGTGGGTCTGATTTAAACCAGGTAAACTGGCGCTTGGCGTAACGGCGGCTATCTCTTTTTATGGTCTGTATCGCCGCGTCCCAGTTCGAACGGCCTTCGATATAATCGCAGATCTGATGATATCCTATGGATTTCATGGATTTTAAACTTGAAGAAAATCCTCTGTCAAGAAGGGAGTGAACTTCATTCAAAAGCCCGTCTGTCATCATCTGGTCAACACGCCGATCAATACGTTCATACAACGTTTTTCTGTCACGATAAAGACCCATTTTTAAGACATGGAAAAAAGACTCACCAAAATGATGAGACTGATGAAAAGACGAAATGGGACGACCTGTGGTCTCATAAACCTCCAGCGCGCGGAGAATGCGGTAGGCGTCATGAGGATGAATGCGAACAGCAGACTGCGGATCGCAGCTCTGTAACCGTTTGAACATTGCTTCCGTACCTGCGGTTTCCATTTCTTGCCGGAGGCGAATACGAATGTGCGGATTGCCAGAGGCTGCATCGAACACCCCGTGAACCAGCGCCCGAATGTACAAACCGGACCCCCCAACAATCAGCACAGGCTTTTCCGCGGCCGCCAGCCTGTCAATGATATTACGGCTGGCGGCCGCGTATTGCCGGGCGTCGAAATCGTCGTCCGGATTGATGATATCCACCATGTGATGGGGCGCGCGCGCTCTTTCGGCGGCAGTGGGTTTTGCGGTGCCGATATCCATATACCGATATATCTGCATGGAATCCGCGCTGACAATTTCCGCATTCAGTTGCGCTGCGATATCAATGGATATTCCCGTTTTACCAACACCGGTAGGCCCGCATATAATGGCGACGCGTGGTTTTTCTTTCATGCCGGAAGGGTCATATTCAAAAAAAAACCCGTATTCCGACCGGTTTGGGGCAGACAATACGGGTTAGTAAAAAGACAGCGCGACTCGCCAGTAACGCATCTCATTTTTTCTTTTGTTTCTGCTGCCCCACGCGCACTTTTTCTTTGGTGGTTGTCTCGGTATATCTGGTGGCATTGAACGCACAGCCAAATTTGATCTTCTTGTCATCCACCCAGCGCATCATCAGTGCAGGATTGGGATATACCGTACAGTCGTTATTGGCGTTGATTTTGGTGCAGCCTTCACAATGAGGAGTGATATTTGCCATGGGACTTCCTTTTTGCTTTCTAAATTAAAGAAAAAAAGGGATTACAGCAACGTGTAACCCCCATTTTGACAGCGAATATGGCGGGAGCGACGAGGCTCGAACTCGCGACCTCCGGCGTGACAGGCCGGCGCTCTAACCAACTGAGCTACGCCCCCGCAATGCTTTGTGAAATTGCCTCACCTTTCAGAGATACCGAAATCGGACGGTCTGAAATGGTGGGCGGAACAGGGCTTGAACCTGTGGCCCTCGGCTTGTAAGGCCGATGCTCTCCCAACTGAGCTACCCGCCCGTCTTCGTATCACAAAGACTTGTGCCTTATATAAAAACTATCCAGCGGTGTCAAGAAGAAAAATCACACCAGCGAACATCCTGGCTGAACCGGTTGAAACGGCTCCGTCGGATGGGGGACAGATTCAAAACACATGTCCGTTCCGTTAAACAGGGGAACTCCCGGTTCGATAACCAGCGCATGCGTCAGAACCTCATCCATGTGTTCCACCAGAATGAACTCCATCTGGCGTGAGATGCTGTCAGGAATATCCTTGAGGTCTTTTTCGTTCTCTTTGGGAAGAATGATTTTGGTCAAACCTCCCCGATGGGCGGCCAGGATTTTTTCCTTGACGCCGCCAATGGGCAACACCCGTCCCCGCAGGGTGATTTCACCCGTCATGGCCGTGTTGCGATCCACAGGTTTCCGTGTCAACGCGGACACAATGGAGGTACACATCGAAATGCCCGCGGAAGGCCCGTCCTTGGGAATGGCCCCTTCCGGAATATGGATATGAATGTCGCATTGCTTATAAAAATCTTTGTCAATCATGAGGCGCTCCGCGCGGGAGCGGACAAAACTGACGGCCGCCTGAGCGGATTCCTTCATGACATCCCCCAGTTTTCCGGTAATGATCTGTTCTCCCTTTCCCGGCATAATCAGGGTTTCTATACACAGCAATTCACCCCCAACCTGGGTCCAGGCCATGCCAGTCACAATACCGACCTGATCTTTCGCTTCGATCTGCCCATACCGGTATCGGGCAGACCCCAGATATTTCTGGACAGACCGGGAATTGACGACAACCGTATTCAATTCTTTATTTTTCGCGATATCACGGGCGATTTTACGGCATATGGACGCAATTTCGCGTTCCAGATTTCTGACACCGGCTTCACGGGTGTATTTTTGAATGATTGCCAATATGGCGTTTTTGGTAAACTCTATCTTTTTGCTGTCAAGACCGTTTTGTTTGATCTGTTTAGCCACCAGAAAACCTCTGGCAATATGATATTTTTCAAATTCCGTATATCCGGGCAGCCTGATGATCTCCATACGGTCCTGCAGGGGCAGGGGGATATCCGGCAGGGTATTGGCGGTGGTGACAAAAAAAATGTCCGACAGATCATAGTCAACGTCCAGATAATGGTCATTGAAGGTTGAATTTTGTTCTGGATCAAGAACTTCAAGAAGCGCCGCCGACGGATCTCCCCGAAAATCCATACTCATTTTATCAACTTCATCGAGACAGAACACCGGGTTATTGACGCCAACCTTTTTGAGACTCTGGATGATTTTTCCCGGCATGGCGCCAATATAGGTTCTGCGATGCCCTCGTATTTCAGCTTCGTCCCGCACCCCGCCTAAAGACAGTCGGATATACTTTCTGCCGGTCGCCCGCGCGATGGATTTGGCCAGCGACGTTTTTCCGACCCCCGGAGGACCTACAAAACACAGAATGGGGCCTCGGATCTTTTTGACCAGGGACTGTACCGCCAGATACTCCAGGATTCGCTCTTTGGGTTTTTCGAGACCAAAATGATCCTCGTTCAGAATTTTTTCCGCCTCCTGCTGATCTTCCTGAACACTTGTCTGTTCATACCAGGGAAGGCTAATCATCCAGTCTATATAGTTTCTGACGACCGTCGCTTCCGCGGACATGGGCGCCATCATTTTCAGTTTTTTGAATTCATGCAGCGCCTTGTCCGCGGCCTCGATGGACATCTTCTTCTGCTGAATCTGGTTTTCCAGCTCTTTGAGGTCATCCCCCGTTTCTTCGTCCGTACCCATCTCTTTCTTGATGGCGCGCATCTGCTCGTTCAGATAGTAGCTTTTCTGGGTCTTGTCCATCTGTTCCTTGACCCGATTTTTAATGCGCTGATCCATCTGAAACACATCTATTTCCATTTTGATGAGACTCAGCAACAGCGTCATACGCTCGTTCAAGGAGCCGGCTTCCAGCAGACGCTGCTTGTCTTCGACCTTGAAAGAAAAGTGAGCCGAGACAGTATCAGCCAACTGAGACAGATTGCCGATGGTGGAAACCGTATTCAGCAGTTCTTTGGAAATCGTCTTTGCCAGTTCCGCATATTCTCGAAAACTTGTGACAATAGCCCTTCCCAGCGCCACCGATTCCGCGCCGCTTTCGGAATCTTCAGGAATGGGCGTCACTTCAACCTGAAAAAAATCTTCCTGAGGCACCACCCTCTGAATTCGGGCGCGAAAACGCCCTTCCACCAGAGCCTTGATGGTGCCATCCGGAAGGCGGAGAATCTGCAAGACCCTGCCGATGGTGCCTACCGTACACATATCCTTGATGTCCGGATTTTCTTCACCAACGACCTTTTGCCGCGTCAGGAACACGCTCTTTTCGTTGTTCATGGCGTCCGCAAGCGCCTTGACGGATTTGGATCGGCCGACAAACAACGGCGCTACCATATAAGGAAAGACCACGATGTCTCTGAGCGGCAGCAGCGGCAGCACCGTCGGTTGAGACCCCGAATCACTCTGTCTGAATTTTTTCGTAAAATTTATCATTGCACTCAAGACCTGAATACATAAAAATCGTATGCGACACCCGACAACGCTGTCTCATTCATCATGCCTGCTTTTTCACCTGTTCGTAAAGCAGTATCGGCGGTTCGTTATTCAGAACGACCTCTTCACTGATGACACATTCCTTGACATCTTCCACAGATGGAATTTCATACATGATGTTGAGCAGGCAGTTTTCCATAATGGCCCGAAGCCCCCTGGCGCCGGATTTACGCTTGATGGCCTCGCCGGCAATCGCAGAAAGAGCGCTGTCCGTCAGCCGGAGATTAACGCCTTCCATTTCAAACAACTTCTTGAACTGTTTGATCAGGGCATTTTTAGGTTCTTTCAGGATGCGGATCAGCGAACTTTCCGTAAGTTCATCCAGTGTCGCGATGACCGGAAGCCTCCCGAGAAATTCCGGAATCAGGCCGAACTTGATGAGGTCTTCGGGCTGCACCAACTTGAGGAGTTCACCGACATTGCAGTCCTTTTTCTCGACCACATTGGCGCCAAACCCCATGCCGTTGGATCCGAGCCTGCGCTGAATGATCTTTTCGAGGCCGCTGAACGTGCCGCCACAGATAAACAGAATATTGGAAGTATCCACTTTCACAAAGTCTTGCTGCGGATGCTTTCTGCCCCCTTTGGGAGGCACACTGGCCGTTGTTCCCTCGATGATTTTCAGAAGCGCCTGCTGCACGCCCTCGCCGGATACATCCCGTGTGATGGAAGGGTTGTCGGACTTGGAGGCGATTTTATCAATCTCGTCAATATACACGATCCCGCGCCGGGCCTTGTCCAGATCATAGTCGGCATTCTGAAGCAGAGACAGAATGATATTTTCGACATCTTCCCCCACGTACCCCGCTTCCGTGAGGCTGGTGGCATCGGCAATGGTAAACGGCACGTTCAGAAAACGGGCCAGCGTTTGCGCCAGAAGAGTCTTTCCGCTGCCGGTAGGCCCAATCAGCAGAATGTTGCTTTTCTGAATCTCGACATCCCCCTGGGCAACACTGGAATCAAGGCGTTTGTAATGGTTGTGAACAGCAACCGCCAGAATTTTTTTGGCCCGCTCCTGCTCGATGACATAACCATCCAGCATTTCTTTGATTTGTTTGGGAATTAGAGACTTCTGCTGAGCGCCTGCATTCTGTTCGGTCTCTTCATCAATAATTTCGCTGCAAAGCTGAATGCACTCGTCGCAGATATACACCGCAGGCCCTGCGATCAACTTGGCAACCTCTTTCTGGTTCTTTCCACAAAATGAGCAAAAGAGATTCTCTGTCACATCGTCTTTTTTTGCCATATCACGCCTCCACTTTGCCCAGATGATCCAGATCGTTCCGGTTGGCGATAACATGATCTATCAACCCGTACTCTTTGGATTCCTGACCGGACATAAAAAAATCTCTGTCTGTATCTCTTTGAACTTGTTCTAAATCTCTGCCTGTATGATATGCCAGGATACCGTTCAGCGTATCCTTGAGCCTCAGAATTTCTTTGGCTTGAATGGCGATATCCGAAGCCTGCCCCTGAGAGCCGCCCATCGGCTGATGAATCATGATCCGGGAGTTGGGCAGGGAATACCGTTTGTTTTTGGTGCCCGCCGCCAGCAACAGCGCCCCCATACTGGCAGCCTGACCGATACACACGGTCGTGATATCGGGTTTGATATATTGCATCGTATCGTAAATCGCCAGCCCGGCGGTAACGGACCCTCCGGGCGAATTGATGTAAAAATTAATTTCCTTGCCGGGATCTTCGGATTCCAAAAAAAGCAGTTGAGCAATCAGAAGATTGGCGACCTCGTCATTGATGGCTGTTCCCAAAAAGATGATTCTGTCCTTGAGAAGCCGGGAATAAATATCATACGCACGTTCGCCGCGGCTGCTCTGTTCGATGACCATAGGAATTAACGGCACTGAAATTCTCCTTTTTTTTCTGACACCCCGTCGTCGTCTAAAATATAGCGGCCTATCTCCGCCTGTAAATGCCAACAAGAAAAAATTAAGCAAACATCGTGCCAAAAAAAAATCATTCCTGCGCCGGCAACGCCTCCTGAACCTTTTCGGGATATTCCAGCACCGGGGTGACTTCTTCTATTGTGGCATGATCTACAATAAGTGCAATTGCATGCTTTTCAAGAAGCGCACTTTTTAAACGTTCGAGAATCAGAGGATTTTGATGATAATACGCCCTCATTTCCTCTTGCGACCTGGAGCAGGCAATCGCTACCTTTCGCAGTTCGCTGTCAAGTTCATCCTCGGAAAGTGTCAATTTTTCCTGCGATATGATCTTTTCCAGAATCAAATGCCTTCTGGCCGTACGTTCAGCAACCCCTTGATAGCTGGCTGTCAGGATTTGCTTATTGATCCCCTGTGATTCCAGCGTCACCCCCTGCTGTTCGAAAGATCGCTCATACTCACGTATGATACCGGCCAGTTCCAGATCAACCAGTATTTCCGGAACCTCGAAAGGCACTTTTTCGATCAGCGCCGCAAATACCTGTTCGTTGATTTCTTGTTCGGAACGTTTAGCGTATTCTGCGTTCATATGGGCGCGCATCGCGGATTTGAGATCTTCAACAGTTTGAAATTCCCCCGTTTTTTTGGCGAAATCATCATTGATTTCGGGCAAAATTTCTTCCCGGATTTCATTCAGATATACATGAAAAGCAATTTCCTGGCCGGCCAGAGATTTTTTTTGATAATTATCTGGAAAAGTTATTGAAAAATCTTTGGATTCCTCTGGAGACATCCCTGTAATCTGCGCATCGAAATCATCGGAAATGATACCGGCGCCTATTTTCATTGTCATGTTTTCGGTTTTTTGTAATTCCGCATGAGGAGCGCCGTTCTGAAATCCTTCGTAGTCGAGAACAACAAAATCACCTTTTTGAGCAGGCCGAACAGAGGTCACGGGCCTGATATCGGCAAAATTCTTCTGGAGCATTGCCAACTGGGCGTCAATTTCTTCATCGGTGGGGGCATACATCATCTTTTTCAACTGGAGACCTTTGAAATCAATATCCTGTATTTCAGGGATAATTTCAACGGTCGCGGTGTAACAAAGCGCCCTGCCATCTTCAACGGACAAATCGGACGGTTCGATGAGCGGCAGTTGCAACGGCGAAAATCCCGATTCCTCCAGGGCGTCTTTATAGGATGTATTGACCAGCCGGGCCGTTATATCCGCCCGGATATCTTTGCCGTACTGTTGTTCAAGAACCGATTTCGGTGCTTTTCCCGGTCGAAAGCCTTTGACTTTGGTGGTTTTATTCAGAGTTTTATACGCGTCGTCAATCTCTTTGGCTACAACATCCTGAGGTACTTCGATATGGAGAATTTTTTTGACGCTGTTGACATCTTCTACGGAGTAGTTCATTTTGCTTGGATTCCATTTCTCTGGTGGTTAATTGAATAACGGCAAAAACAAAATTAAAAAATAAGGAGATTTTGTGGCCGCCACATCCTGAACAGCCGGTTATCAAAACCAAACCGCCGGAACATGACAGATATGTATTGTTGAAATATGAACAGGCGGGATCTGAATAAAACTGGTGCGAGAGGGGAGATTTGAACTCCCATTCTGTTTCCAGAGCTGGATCCTAAGTCCAGTGCGTCTGCCAGTTCCGCCACTCTCGCCTTTAAGGTCTGTCAACAATCCGGAATGCAGCCCATACACATTGACTGCTACCAGTTCATATCGGCGACTTCGTAAAAAGATTGCAAGCATTCCGTGAAGCCGCCAATATTTTCGAAAATTTTATAAGTGTGGCAAAAATAGTATGAAATGCGTTCCATGTCAAGCATCTATTGGAAAACGTCTTGTAATGTCAATAGGTTCTATATAAATGGTGGATCGTAGGGAGTGATAGATTTTAGATAGACATCAGGTTCAAACATGTTCGATAGGGAATCCCATGAAATTCGGGAACGGTCACACCGCTGCAAACAGATATAAAATAAAACAAAACCAGTGGGTTGTACTTGAGTGCCGGGAAGATTCTGAAAATCCGGCTGGGCCGCTCACAGGGACAAGCCCGGCCGGACATCTGGAACAAACATGAAATTATGAGCAGCAGGAACCTTTGGTGCCGCAACTGGAGCATCCTGAGGTAAAATCAATGGCGCAATCCACCTTGAAGCCAGTGGATAAAAAATCCACCTTGATGGGGGAAGCTTTCGCCATAAACTCTTTGTCCACTACATAGGTAAACCCATCAATATTAAACACATCGTCGGTTGTTTTTGACTCATCCAGAGCCATTGCCATACTGGGGCCGCCTCATCCGCCTTCATTCAGAAAAATGCGGATAGGGACGATCTCCTTTCCCTTGAAATACTCGGCTATCTGCGCCGTAGCTGTGGGTGTAACCTCGACCATAATACCCTCCTCATAAATTTGAAATACCCTGCCGATTTCAGCAGTGTGTCTTCCATACTGCCTATCAGCATGGTGATGAAAAACCTAACCACTGGCCATGATTTTGTCAATCATGACGGCTTCGTAAAAAGTCCGGATGTTGCGTTGTGCTGCATCCCTGTATCACCATGCAGAGACTGTCTCTGGAGCGGGGTTACAGTGACGGATACGATTTTTCCGGAAGGCAGCGTCATCCCAGTTCTTCAGGAACAAATGCCGAAACATCGTCAATGGTCGCGGCCCCTGTCAGCAGCATGACCAGCCGGTCTATTCCCAGAGCGTTGCCGGACGCCGCTGGCATGTCCTTCAGAGCTTGCAGAAAATTTTCGGGCAGGGGATAAACGATTTTTTCGGTTTTCTCGCGATGCTGACGTTCCTGTTCGAAGCGGCGGCGCTGTTCCGCCGGATCGGTAAGTTCCGTAAAGGCGTTGCACAGTTCGATGCCGGCAATGTACAGCTCGAAGCGCTCCGCGATAGCAGGGTCATCCGGCTTCAGCCTGGCCAGCGCGCCGCATGAAGCCGGGTAATCGTATAAAAAAACCGGCTGTTCCATGCCAAGATTCGGTTCGATATCAAGCCCCATAATTTCATCAAAACGCCCCTGATGCAGGGCCTCCACCATAGAAAGCCGTGAATAGCGGTCAAATGCAGCGGCAACCGTCAGTTTCTCCCAGGGGGACGCCAGCGATATCGTGTGACCGTTTCGGACAATACCGCCCGGTTTTCCAATGGATTTGGACACAAAAAACAACAGCGTCTCGCATTGCGCCATCATTTCCTGATACCCATGCCCTGCCGTGTACCATTCCAGCAGCGTGAATTCCGGAAGATGCAGGCGGCCGCGCTCCTTTTTCCGAAAGCACCTGCATATCTGAAAAATACGGGGGAATCCGGCGCTCAACAGCATTTTCATGCAAAGTTCGGGCGATGTGTGAAGAAACCATGTTTCGGATTCCTGAGCGTCAATATTGGCTTCCGGCGCCGGAGCGGGGATGCGCACCGGTGTTTCGACTTCCAGATACTGGTGACTTCGGAAAAAAGTCCGTATGGCCTGAAGAACATCGGCTCTCACCATCAAATTATTGTGGATGGCCTGCTGGCGGTATCTGCCCATAAGCTCCTCTGAATTTGAAAACTCTTGTTTCAGACACTGTTCCATGCTATCAGAACCCGGAAGAAGGACTATTTTCTGGATAACCGTCAGTTTTTCCGGTTTATGTCATTTTGTCAATTTTTTTCTGGATCCACAGTCGGTAAAATGTGTCAAATCCGTCACCGGTTTCTTCCGACTTTAAAAGGCCAGGCAGAGAAAGCTTCTGAAATCATGTCCCCAGTTTATGCCCGCATTCGCCAGCAGGCGCGCCGGATTGTGTCCCGTTTTCCCCAACCGGCTTTTTATAGAGATTTTGCAGCGCCTGTGAGCATTTCAAGAAAAATCCTTCAGTCAGATTCGCTTCTGCAGACACTGTTCGCGGTTGTTTCGGAATATCTGGATGAAGATTTCGGTCACGGGCAGGAACATGCTGTCAAGGTCGCCGTTGATGCCGGAGCGCTAATGTTGATCGAAGGCAGCCGCCGCGGCTATTCGGAATCGTTCACGGCGCGGCGTGTTGGTGTCGTCCAGAGCGCCGGGCTGCTGCACGACATCAAACGAAAGATGAAAAACCACGCGGCGGAAGGCGCCGCTTACGCGCGTCAGTTGCTTCAGTTCTACGCTTACGAAAAAGCCGACACCGAAGATATCTGCCAGGCCATCCGGAATCACGAAGCGTTTCAGCCCGCGGTGCATATTGACACTGTGGATGGCGCACTGGTGTCGGATTGTCTGTACGACGCCGACAAATTCCGGTGGGGGCCTGACAATTTCGTGGATACCGTATGGGATATGGTGTCTTATGCCAATCTGCCGCTGCCTGATTTTCTG
>JAJYBO010000059.1 GCA_021778975.1 Deltaproteobacteria bacterium | reverse complement strand
AGCCAGTATTACGAAAGTGGATATTCTGTCCATACAACTGCATCTCAATAGCATTCAAGCCTCCTTTTTTTTAAAAAAAAAGCCAGAGGCGCTCTGAAAAAAGGGGCGCCCCTGGCTTTCATAACCAGTGCTAATGACAAAAAAATGCGAAACGCATTTGTGACAAACGCGACAACACGGGTTTCATACCCGAATTTTTGATAGCGTTCCTACACAATGGTTCTTAACAAGTCAACAGCTAACTTTGTTGCTCTCGTAAAAAAATGGAAGTCAGGTTACGCAGCCGCTTTTCGGGCTTTTAAAATGGCCTGAAACGCCTCTTCGCCGGAAACGGTTCCATCCGGCCTGAAAAGACCGTCCTGCGCCAGGTTCATAAGGCCCAGCCCTACAGCGGTGCGGATCTGTTCGGAAAACGGATGCGCATCCGTCACATCCTTGATGGAAACAGATTTTTTTATCTGAGGAAGATCAAAAAAGACAAAAAGCGCGTATGCCAGGGTGCTTCTTGTGACAGGCCGATCAGGAAAAAATTCGGTTTTGTGAATGTCCGGGAAAATCCCCCTGTAAACGGCGGTTTCAATAAATTTATAGGCTTCGCCGGCGTAATCAACATCGGCAAAGTCACCATACCGGTGCATTGATGCGGACCTTTGCTGGATGTCCTGTCGGTAATCGGGGGTTTTTAACGGTATGCCGGTCATCTTGCAGAACATCTGCGCGAATTGCGCCCTGGAGAGTACCGGAACCGCCCTGAGATCCGTGACGTCGTTGAATTTTTCGGGATACAGAAATCTGCCGATCTCATAGATACCGTCCAGCAGCCTCAGCGTGGGTCTTGAAACAATCTTCTCGTCCACAATATAAATCTGCCCTTCCCGAACGGCCTTGATGACCTGAAAGCCTGCCTCTTCGCGGATCTGCTGGACGGTCACATGGTTCATATAGCCTTTCTGGGCCAGGTAAGCATCAATGTCATCCGCCCGGGAAAGAATGTGCTCCTTCCCGTAATCGGCGATATTGGTGTCGTTTCGCATCTGGGCATCTTCCGCCACGTTGATGCCGCCGGCGGATTGAAGCGCGAATATGGCGATGGAAGCAGGCGAAAATGTCCGCATTCTGCTGTGAATGGCTTCGAAATAGACCTTTTTCCGCCTGGCTTCCGGAATGGTGTGGACAATGGCCCGGATGCGGCCCAATTCGGTCTCGAATTTTTCGATCATGGCCTCTGCCTGGGCCTGGCGCCCGGTCAGGATTCCCAGGTCTCTCCAGTACGCATACACATCTTTTATGGTCCTCGGCTGAAGTGAAACCACCGTAATACCGGCCTGTTGCAATGCTTTGACAAAATCGGGATACCCACGGGAGATCATGGGGCGCACCAGCACCAGATCCGGCCGGCCGGCAATGAATTTTTCCGCATCGTCATGATAGCTGAACACAGGCTTTGTCAGGGTTTTGGGCGGAAATGCCTCGTCCGCGGAAACCCCGATGATTTCCTTGTCCAGACCCAGAGAGAAGAGATTTTCCGTATGTGCGGGATAAAGGGATATGATCCTTTTGAAAGGCTTTTCCACGACGATCCGGATGCCCGACTGATCGGTGACCACATTGTTTTCGGCCCTGACTGCCCCCCCAAAAACGACAACAGCCAGTATGGCGAAGAGTAATACTTGACAGAATTTATGCATCATTTCTCCCTTTTTGAACAATTATAACTGGATACCGTTGTCCCTGGCCGCATCCCTGATATGGTTTACATAGATATCCGCCCATGCAGCGTTCTCGCCGAGGCCATGGATATCGCATTCGACCCGGACACCGGCCCGTTTGAAAGTGTTTTTCCAGGAGTTATCTTCGTCTCCCGCCATGTCATTGTTGGCGTGGTCACCCGCAACAATCATCAAGGGCTTCAGCAAGACTTCCTTGATTTTCAGATGCATTACCTTTGAAACCGCATCCTCCAGAGAAGGAAAGCCCTCTACCGTACCGATGAATACGCGGCTTTTCGGGTACATCTTCTGCATTACCTGCTCGAATTCCGCATAAATGCCCGTGCTGTAAAATTCATTGCCGTGTCCCATGTACACAAGGGCCGCCCCCTTCTGATCGGCAAGGGCCACATCCGGCGCAAGGGCTTTTGCCGCCGCTTCCATATCCTTGTGGTAATCATGGATATGTCCGTATGCGCCCAACCCCGGCCGGCCGACCACCAGTTTGACAAACGGCATGTATTTTTTCTTGATGGTGGTTATGGCATTCAGCCCATTGATATACGAACAAAGGTCGGCGTATTCTTCGCCGGCATATACATGCAGCGGCTGAACGATGATGGTTCTGTACCCCTCATCCTGAAGGTCCGCAATGGTGGCCAGGGGGCCTTTCACATAGAGAATATCTTTCGGGATGTCCTTATACTCCTCAAGAAATTTAAGATCCTGCCGCCGCTGGTGCCAGATGTTTCGGATGATGTTGGATGTGAATGCGATGCGCACGGTTGTATCGGGAAAAGCTTTCTGGACGACCTTCTGGATATTGGTAATGGATATCAGGGCGGAAGGATAGGTCGTGCCGAAGTCCGCCAGGACGATGGCCTTCTTGTCCGGCAAGGCATCCATCGCAAAAACACTCCGTGAAAACAGAACGGTCAATATGGCCAGTGTGATGAAAATTCCCGATTTCCTGATGGTCAATGCTTTCATTTTTTTCTCCTGAATAGTGAAATTTGTCGTCCCACTCCCTCACTGGTAGTGGGTTCCGGGCAAAAAAAAATCCCGGATCGAAAAAAATCGATCCGGGATGTCCCTTTTTTATCCTCAGATTGCATCAAAAGCCAACTACCGCCGTCCACGCAGCCGTTGCGCCATATTCCTTTTGCCCAGGCAGGTCTTCTGACTCTCGGATCAATCTACCAGTCGCGTCTTCCCGGCTTTTTCGGCCAGTGACATTGTTGCGGCTTTCGTCCCCGATTACAGCGGCGGGCCCGTCCCCGATTTACACAGGGTTCCCTTTTTGGCTCTGTTAAGAGCGCCTGAACGGGTACAATACCTACGAAACCGATTACGGAAAGTCAAGAATTATTTTTGACGGCTTCGTAAAAAGTCCGGATGCTGCGTTGCGCTGCATCC
Source organism: Deltaproteobacteria bacterium (assembly GCA_021778975.1). GTDB lineage: Bacteria > Desulfobacterota > Desulfobacteria > Desulfobacterales > Desulfatirhabdiaceae > RAAP-1. The sequence continues at coordinate 9,738 of JAJYBO010000059.1, read as the reverse complement.
TTCGTCGTTGCGGCGCACCATAAGTACGCTTCACTCCTCAGAATTTGCGCGCCTTGCCTGCGAATTTTTTACAAAGCCGACCGAAATTCGACTTTTTACGAGGGCATCATTTTTCGGTGGCTTTGCAGAAAAATATCAGCGGATGACCTGAGCGGTAATGCCGGAATTTCAGGGCGGAGGTAGAATGGACTTTACAACGGACAGCAGCCGTTCCGGAGCGACCGGTTTTTCAAGGTAGGCGGACGGCTGCGGAATGGGAACGGGAAGGCCCGCGTTCAGCATGTTCAGATAATGAAAAAAACAGTCTCGCGTAACGGCCGACAGCATAATCACCGGAATCGAGGCAAGTTCCGGATCTGTCTTCAGTTTCCGGTACATCTGGACGCCGCCTTCACCCGGCATCATGACGTCCATCACAATCAGATCCGGCATGTTCTGCTGCGCCTTCGCCACGCCGTCATGGCCATCACGCGTGGTGACCGACCGATATCCGGCGGTTTCCAACAGCGTCGAGAGAAAAATCCGCATATCCAGTTCGTCATCAACGATCAGCACCGTCTTCGAACTCATGACGTCAGCCCGATACCTTGTCCGGATGATTGACGCTGGCGACCGGGCAGGACGCTCGCAGCACCACCTGTTCGACGGTGCTTCCGAGAATGGCCTGCTCCTCATCCACTTCTTTTGTGTGATGCGCCATGACAATCAGATCGGCGTTTTTGGCCCTGGAGAATTTCAGTATCTCCACATAGGGGATACCTTCCCAGATACCGATTTCATAATTGTCGTAATCCGCCATAAGGGGCAGATAGAGTTTTTCGATCTTTTGGCGGGCTTCCTGAATCCTCACTTCGATGTCTTCTTGAGAAATAATCTTTCCGGCATGGACATGACTCAAATCTAGAGAATGAAAAATGTAGAGTTTGCTCCCAATTTCTTTGGCCAGCTTGTAGGCGAACAGAAAGGCTGAAAAAGACGCCTTGCTGAAATCCGCGCCGAACACGATATTGGAAAAATACCACAGGCAGGTGGTGCAGGGCCTGCTGACGATCAGCACCGGGCACCGGGCGCCTCTGGCCACTTTCTGCATGTTGGCGCCCACCGCTCCCCGATACCGGGTGGCGCCAGTTTCTTCCTGCCGCGAATGCGCCCCCATGACAATCAGATCCGCATTTTTCTGCCGCGCCATCCGCAAGATTTCGGTATGGGGAATACCGGCCACCGATTCAATCTCATAATCTTTGCACTCCGTCAGATATTTATCGTAAGTATTCCGGAGTTCTTCCTTCACCCATGACACATAATCCTGATCGTAACATTCCTCCTTGCCGGTTCTGGCGTCCACCACATACTGACTGAAGCCTCTGGACGGCAGGCCCAGCACATGAAATGTGTAGATTTTGGAGTTGTATTTCTTGGCGATATCGAACGCCACATGCGCGGCGTTATCACAGATCGGCGTACCGGTGGTCGCAAACAGAATTTTGTCAAACATTGTCACCTCCGCATTTCGCAAGCCAAAAATGTTCCATGAAAACTGAGTTCCCAGACAATGGCGTCAATGACTTCAAACAGGGTGAACACCGTATCGAACTCGAACACATCCACTTTGTCGCCAAAAACGATATGCTTGAGTTTGCCCAGCTTCAGCGGCATGTCCAGGATCGTCTCCAGCGGAAACTCCTTGACTTCCAGGAGTTCTTTTCCCTGAACACTATAAAGAGAATGATAGATTTCAATACGCGGCTTGCCGGGAAAGCCTATCATCTCAACGGTTTTTGTCAGAAGCAACTGGCGCAGAGACGCTTCCGTGCAACCACTGGAAGGACTTTGGCGATATTGTTCCATCGCCGCCTCAAAAAACGGACTCAGCTCCGACAACAATGGATACGTTTCGATCATCCGGAAATAGCTGCGAAGGGTGCAATCCTCCGCCAGGCGCACCCGCGCGCTCAGACACATCAGGGGACGATCCGCCGGCGCACCGTCCTCCACCAGAAGCGTTCCCCGCGATGTCAGCGTCACTGTATTCATGCCAGCCGATATTCCAGCGTCAAACCTGTCATCATTCTTCTTCCGGTTTCAGATGATCCGGCACCATCACCATCTTGAGCAGCAGTGGTTTTAAAAAAGACCAGCGGATCCCGACCTGATAGACCTCTTCAAGATCCCGAATCGCATCCCAGCAGTTGTGACAGGGCGTAATGACTAATTTGGCGCCGGTGGCCAATATTTGATCCCGCTTCACTTTGAGACCAATATTGCGCTGTTCCCGATAACGTCCCAGACCGTTCATGCCGCCACCGCCGCCACAGCAGAAATTATGCTCTTTATTGGGAAGCATCTCCCGAAAATCTTCGGCGATATAGCTCATGATTTCACGGGCGCAGTCTTTTAGCCCCGCGTTGCGAATGTAATTGCAGGAATCCTGATAAGTCACCGGCTCTTTGATCTTTTTGGCCGGATCTATCTTGAGTTTGCCGGTCCGGAGCGCTTCCGCCACCCACTCCACATAGTGGAAGCTGGGCACCGGCGTCTTTCCGCTCTTCAGCCCCGCCCAGTATGGTCCTTCGATAACGGTCGCCCGATAGGCATGACCACACTCGGTTACCACCATCCGTTTGGGTTTCAGCCGCTCCATCGCGTCATAAACCGCCTGCACCTGAAGCCGGCAGCCTTCCCAGTCTCCGGCGAACATGGCCAGACTGGTCTCTTCCCACCCTTCGCTGGGAACCGTCCAGTTTTCTCCGGCCAGGTGAAACAAAATCGCGGCATGCGCCAGATCTTCCGGATAATGTTTTGGCTCTCTGGCGTTGACCGTATAAATGATATCCGCATCCGCTTTATCCACCGGGATTTCAAGGCCGGGCCAGTCTTCTTCGTTTTCTTCGGCCATCCACTGACAGGTATCCACCCAGTCTTCGGAGGTCACATCCATCTGCGCCCGATACACCCGGTGCATCCCCGAACCGATCTTCATTTCCCAGGGCGCAAACCCCTGTGAAAAGCACACCCCCCGCAGATAGCCGAACATCACCCCCATATCAATGCCAAACGGGCAATACATGCCGCAGCGGTTGCAGCAGGTGCATTTGCCCCAGGCCGTATCCATCGTCATCTGCATGAAGGCGTTATCAACGTTTCCTTTCTTGCGGACAATTTCGCCTAATGTGGATTGAATCTTGTAGGACGGCACCTGTGTGGGGTCCCGGTGATTGGCGAGGTAGAAGAAACAACTGTCCGCACACATCCCGCAGTGGGCGCATATTTCGAGCCAGGTGCGAATCCGGGACTTGCAGGTCTTATCCAGCAACGCTTTCAGCGCCGGCGCATCAACGTCGAGTGCGTTCATTTCTTCATAATATTTTTTGCCGCTCTTGTCCGCCAGAAGTGTCAGAAGTTCTTCCTTGGTATTGACCGGCTTTTTGTTGCAGAGCGTTCCTTCAGGCATATTCGTTATTCCATCGTATGCGTTAATTCAAACTCACCAGGCCATTCCCCTGTTTTTCATTCCCCCGCGTTTGATGCCAAAATCCATGCCCAACTGAGCGCGCGACAGAAAGAAACCGACAAAATGAGACAATTTGGTAAACGGAATCGCCACCAGCATGACTTCGCCGGAGAGGATGTGCCATATCAGCCAGGCATCATAGCCGCCCCACTGATAATGCGCAGCCAGCCCGGTAATGAACGGCATGACGGCAATCAGGAGCAGCAGATAATCGTACGCGGTGGTGATAATGCGGACTTCCGGCAGCGCGATGCGGCGCAGCGCCAGAAAAACGGCGGAAATCAGCACCAGCACCGTCAGAAAATCGGAAGCCCGTTCGGACATGGACCAGAACCGGAACCCCCAGCGCTCCATCAGCATCACATTATGCGCCAGCAGAAATACCGGCGTTATCAGAATGCCGATATGGAAGGTGAACACCAGCACCGTCAGAAACGGGTTGCTGCGCCAGCTCCGGGTGCCGAACGGAAACAGCCAGAAGAAAACGGACCGCAAAGCCCCCTGGATTCCGTACGACACATTCACCGTATAGGTAACTCTGTCCAGCTTCCAGTCCAGTCCCCGGATATAACGCACCACCCGGACACCGAGACCGATAAAAAACACGGAAAACGCCAGCCACGCCAGGGGGCCAGTTACCAGATCATACATGGTCGCCTCCCTGATGGTGGTGTATGGCGTCAGCCGGTTTATCCGACACGGGATCTTCATCCCGCCCCGTGAGAAACAACCAGAAGCCGGTAATGGCAAACAGGGATATCACCATGATAATATAGGTAACCCCTTTGGTAAACAGCATAAATTCTTGAAGAGTATAAAATCCGCTTTCCATAGCCTGTTCCTCAATGTGATGACGGATAATCCGGATGTTCGTACAGGATCGGCATGCGTGTCACGATAAAGCGATATATCAGAATACCGATGGTTACCACAAACACGGATATCATGATTTCCATCCAGCTCGGAAAATACCGCTCGCTGGACGGAAGCTGCCAGTTGAAGGCGATCAGGGAAACATTCAGCCGGTTCAGCATAATTCCCACCACCGTCAAAACCGCGGTCCAGCGGATCAGCCGGATATTTTTGTCCCGAACGCCGACAGCATACAAAAAACAGGGAAACGCCACAAATCCCAGCAATTCCACCAGAAACCACACACCATAGCCGGTAGTCAGATAACGCCAGTTGTCATCCATCGCCAGACCGATCACCTTGATGGTGAAATACCCGGCCAGCACTAAAGACGCCGCCTTAGCAAAGCCCAGCGTCACACCGGTATTCTCCTCGATATGCGCCGCATCCATCCTGTCGCCAAAGTAGTGGTGCGCCAGCGTACTCTCGAACAGAACCATGGACAGCCCGGCGACAATACTGGAAACAAAAAAATATACCGGCAGATAGGGCGAATACCAGAGGGGGTGCAGCTTTGATGGAGCAATCAGGTACAACGCTCCCAGCGAAGACTGATGAAGGGTGGACAGCACCACCCCGAATATCGTCAGCAGCATGGTCAGCCGCGTCACGAGATTACGCGCTCTTTTCAGCCCCAGCCATTCCAGCGCTGCAGGCGAAAACTCGATGAACAACACGGTCAGATACAGCGCCACGCATGCGCCAACCTCAAAGAGCAGCGATGTTGTCCCCTGCTGTACGACAAATGGATAGGGGAGCCGCCACGGCCTGCCCACATCGTAGTTGAGCGCCAGCACCACCATGGCATATCCCAGAAAACCGGTCAGTATGGCGGGACGCACCGCGGAATGATAGCGTTTCATCCCAAAAATATAAACAGCAGCGGACGTTACATAGCCCCCTGCCGCCAGCGCCACACCGCAAAGCAGATCGAAGCCAATCCAGATTCCCCACGGGTTGTCATTGGAAAGGTGGGTTACCGCGCCCAGCCCGCGAGTAAATCTCAGCACCGTAATGCCGGCGCCAATGATCAAAATTGCCCCTGCGACCAGATTGAATGGCGTCAGCAGCGAATGGTTGGTGGATGTATTTCGGGTCATATCAGTGCGCCGCCTCCTCCGCTTTGGAACTGGCCGCTTCCGCCAGTGCTTTTTTGACAGCCTGCTGCACCGCAGCATCTTTTTCTTTCAAAGCCTCTTTATGCGCCTTGTTCAGCGCATCGGAAAGCGCCTGACGGGCGCTGCTCTCGGATTTTTCAACGGCCTCCGCAACGGCAGCAGCCTTTTCTTCCGCAGCCACCTTTTCTTTACGCTGTGTAATGGCGTAAATACCGGTCAGAAGAACCGGCCACAGCCCCACCACCATGGGCACCACGCTCAAAGCGCCGGAGGTCAGTTCGGGAGCGGGCGTTACCCCCAGGTCTTCCCGCATTCCGATTTCTTGATAGGGAGCGCCGGAAATATACAGCCAACTGGCGCCTCCCATCTCGGTTTCGCCGTAAATGTGGTTCAGGTAGCGTCCGGGATTGTCGTGAATTCTTTGTCGAGCGATTTCCAGCACATCTTTGCGTTTTCCGAATGTCAGGGCTTCCCGCGGGCAGGCTTCGACGCATCCGGGCAACTGGCCTTTCATGACTCGCGGATAGCACATGGTGCATTTCATCACCTTCGGAGAAAATGCGTTGTCGTATTCATATGCGGGAATTCCAAACGGACAGGCGACCATACAGTAGCGGCAGCCCACGCATACTGATGGGTCATACACAACCGGGCCTTCCGGCGTTTTTCTGAAGGCCCGGACAAAACAGGCCGATGCGCACGCAGGTTCCAGGCAATGATTGCACTGTTTTTTGGCAAACACCGGATGCTGGGGAGATTTTCTGTTTTGAAAACGGTTCACCACGGTATAGGCTTTTGCGGTGGTGCGACGCCTTTCGTTTAAAACAGACAGATCCGTAAATGGACGGTCCGGAGGGGGAAGTTCATTGACTTTATTGCAGGCCGCCTCACAGGATCTGCAGCCCACGCACAAGGTAATGTCATGCAGCACCGCGAAACTGTTCGGGTAGCCCTTGAAATGCTCGGTGGTTGACGCGGAAGCATTCTTACCGATGACCGCACCCGCTCCGGCCGCGCCAACCCACCCCAGAAATTTTCTTCGTGTTAACGACATAGTGACCTCAGTTGAATTTCATCCTTTCCGGATCATTGCTTTTTTTCAGCGTGGCAATCGGTACACCCCATCGGTTTCTCCATTTTCATGGCCTTATGGCATCCCATACACTGTTGATGATATGCGCCCTTCAGCCCTGGCATCTGCGGATTTCTTTCATTGAACGGTTTCCCATGACAATTCTGGCATTTCGGTGGTTTCAGCGACTCGGGACTGTTGTGGTGACATCCCTGGCAGACGGTCATCTGATCCGGATGAAAATATGCCGCCAGTTTGCTGCCCGCAACATTTTTCAGAAGCGCCTGAACGATCTTGCGATGGGGAAACGTTACAGGCTCATACTGGTTCGCCAGCAACTTGATCGTCACTTTTTCAGGAATATCCTTCAGCACCGGTTCCGGAAATGTGGAGGCTACCAGCGTGCGAGAATCCAGCAGAGCTTTGGCTTCTGCGGCATCCCGCGACGCAGGATCTGATGGAGACGTCGGTGACGGCGCAATCCCCGTCGCCGGTGATGCCATGGGCATGGACGGAGGCATTGCCCCAGCCGCTGGCAGTGACGGCGCGGCTGGCATTGGAGAAGCCGCGGGCATGGATGCCGGCGATGGCGACACAGCGGGCGCCGGTACAGATTCCGGCGACGGCGCGGCTGCCGGCATTGCCGGACACGGTGACGCCACAGACGGAGACAGCGGCTTCATATGGCATTTCTGACAGGAATTCTCGTCTTTGGGAATTCTGTTCATGGTTCTGTGACAGCCCGCGCATTTGACATCGCGTTTTTGAAGGTTATGGCACCCCACGCAGCTTTCGGACGCATCCGCCTGATGCATGGCCGTATCCAGCGTGATCCCCTTACCGGCTTTCGTCCCTGTCAACGTATGGCACTTGTTGCAGGCGTCGAGGCTTGCATGATGGCATACCCTGCAGGTATCGGTATAGGTTTCATGGGCCTTATGGTCGAACGGCGTAAAATTCATCCGACCTTCGGGTGGCGCAGCGTCTTTGCTGATCTTGATTAAAACCGCATCCGGCTGATCCCGCTTTATGCGAGGAACATCCGCAATTTTTTCTATCTGCGCCTGGCGCTCTGGATCGTGACAACCGCTGCATTCTATGGGGCCTGCCTTTTTACCGGCGGCAACGGTGTTTCGGTGACAGGTGATGCAGGCGATATGAGACGCAAGTTGGTCGGAAATCCGGTTCTGCTCTGTAATTTTGCCGTGACAATACCGGCATGAATCTTCCTTTCCTTTGGCATAAAACAATTTCTGGGTCTTTTCATCGTATGCGTGGTGACAAAGTTCGCATTTGTTGTCTTCAGCTCTGGTATGACGAAAATGAAGGGATTTGTCCATCCCCATCGGTCGCCGGGTGGACACCACCCCGGGTTTCTTCCTGTGACAGTCTCCGCAGGTGACCGGACCCGATTTTTCCCCGGCGGCCGCGCGTTTCTGGTGGCATCCGATACATTGGGAATGATAGATATCCATCACGCCTTTTTTGGAATCGTCTTTCAGCCGCTCAAACTTGACAGACAGACGACCTTTTTCGGGAAGATGGCAGACCGAACAATCCTGCCGGTTTTTTTGCAACGCGCGAGTATGGGCATCGTGCAGAAAAACGACGGGAGGCCGCTCCAGCTTGCCAAAATGCCTCAGTGTGTCTATAGTGATGATATCTGCGCGTTTGACAGCAACTCCGGAAAGTGGATTTCCCCTGCCGTAGGCGGTAACGCCATACATTACGGCGGCAATAACCGCCAGAGGAACAATCGCCTTACGAAACAATGTGTTGACATGCCCCATAATCATAATATGGTTTCCTGTTGAATTTGATAGACCCGCAAAAACAAAAAAGCAGAAAACTTGACGACTTCGTAAAAAGTCTGATTTCAGATGGCTTTGTAAAAAGTTTGCAGGCAAGGCGCACTTAGTATGCCGCAACGACGAAGGATGCAGCGCAACGCCGCATCCGGACTTTTTACGAAGCCGCCAAACTTGGAATCAATATGCACAGATATTGTCCGAAGCGCACAAGGCAGCAAATTTGTATAAAAAACAAACTATTATACGGAACAATTCACAGTTGGATATAGAAAATCTATAAATTCGGATTCTATCACCTGATGATATTTAAATCAACAGGTCATCTTAGATTTTCTGAAGCCATCCCAAAATCGTTTGAGGTTTGACATTTTGAAAAATCGGATGGGTCTGATTCAAATTCATATAGCGGTGCTGCTGGCCGGCGGAGTTGGTCTTTTCGCCAAGCTCATCACCGTAAACCCCATGGTCATCACCTGTGGAAGAACCGCTTTCGGCGGTATCACCCTGGCGGTTACAGCCCGCCTGACGCGGTCGAGTCTGAAATTGCGCAGCCCCAAAGATATGTTCATGCTGGCGCTTTCCGGTGTCATCCTGGCGATGCACTGGTTCACCTTTTTTCTGTCCATACAGGTTTCAACGGTCGCCCTTGGGCTGCTGGCGTTTTCGACCTTTCCGCTGTTTGTCACGTTTCTTGAACCCTTTGTTTTCAAAGAGCATCTGCACCGTCACAATGTGATGATGGCCCTGTTTGTGGTAACAGGGCTTGTTCTGGTAATCCCCAACTTCGATATCCGCAACCATTTGACCCAGGGGGTTTTATGGGGAGTTCTATCGGCGTTTACGTTTGCAATGTTATCGCTTCTGAGCCGCTCCTGTGTACGCACCTATCCTTCGGTTACCGTGGCATTTTATCAACAACTATTCGCCGCGTTATGCACGCTGCCCCTTGCGCTGACTTGGAAAAGCGCCATCACAGGGCATGACATCCTGCTATTGATGATTCTCGGCGTCGTGTTTACCGCGCTGGCGCAGGGATTGGCTGTGGCAAGTCTAAAAACCCTTCGGGCGCAGACGACCAGCGTCGTTTTCGGCTTGGAACCCGTTTATGGCATCTTGCTGGCATGGCTACTGCTTCATGAAATTCCGTCTCTTCGAACGGTTTGCGGAGGGATGCTGATCTGCGGCGCTGTATTGTGGGCGTCTTTCAGTCACCGCTGACGACTTCGTAAAAAGTCCGGATGCTGCGTTGCGCTGCATCCTTCGTCGTTGCGGCGTACCATAAGTACGCCTCACTCCTCAGGATTTGCGCGCCTT
>JAJYBO010000058.1 GCA_021778975.1 Deltaproteobacteria bacterium | reverse complement strand
AATGGAGCCTTTCAGACAGGCGGAAATAGATCGCATGATGATCGAACTTGACGGCACCGCCAACAAGGAACGGTTGGGTGCAAACGCGATTCTGGGGGTTTCCATGTCGGTGACGCGAGCTGCGGCTGCGGCGTCAGGGCTTCCACTTTACTTTTATCTGGGCGGACCAGGAGCAGTGCGTATTCCCATGCCGCAGATGAACATCCTGAATGGCGGAAAACACGCCGACAACAGCGTCGATTTTCAGGAATTCATGGTGATGCCGGTGGGCGCTCCGACGTTTTCCGAAGCTCTCCGCTATGCCGCTGAAACCTTTCATGCCTTGAAAGATATTCTCAGAAAAAAAGGCTACAGCACCAGCGTCGGGGATGAAGGCGGTTTCGCCCCGAACCTCAGAAGCAATGAAGAAGCCTGCGAGGTGATTATCGAAGCCATGGAAGCCGCTGGATATCGGCCCGGGCGGGACATTGCCATCGCGCTCGATCCGGCAGCAAGTTCTTTTTTTGAAAATGGCGTTTATCATCTTAAAAAGTCCGGGCAGGGCAAAAAAACGAGCTCCGAAATGACGCAATTGTACGGTTCGTGGGTAGGAAAATATCCCATCGTTTCCATCGAAGACGGTCTGGATGAAAACGACTGGGATGGATTCCGGGAGCAGACGTCGGTTCTGGGCGGCCGGATACAACTGGTCGGAGACGACATCTATGTGACAAACACGCGTTTTATCGAGCGCGGAGTGCAGGAGAAGACAACCAACGCCGCATTGATCAAACTCAACCAGATCGGCACCGTAACCGAAACCATCGCGGCGGTTGCGCTGTGCCGCAAGGCAGGCTGGAGTTTTGTGATTTCACACCGTTCCGGAGAAACCGAGGACGCCTTCATCGCCGATTTCGCTGTGGCTATGGGCGGCGGGCAGATCAAAACGGGTTCTCTATGCCGGAGCGAGCGTATCGCCAAATATAACCGGCTGCTTGAAATCGAAGCGGAATTGGGACGGGTGGCGCTTTTCGGCAATCCGCTGATTCGGTAGCGCCGGGCAGAAAACGACGTTACGGTATGTCAATCTGCAAGGCAGAAACGGCTTCATACTTTCCACAAAAACAGAGTGCGACGGCGAATCCGGAGATCAAATGGACAGATATTCGAATTTCGGACATCTGAAAACCTTCGAAGTGGAGGGCGTGGATTTTCGGATCCGCTGGCGCGCCGGCGATTCCGGGATCGCGGTGCTGAGCATTCACGGCGGCGATATCGAACCGGGCACCTCCCAGATTGCTGACGCCATCGCCGGCGACGATCACAGTTTTTATGCGCTCGAAGGCATCAAAACCGCTGGTAACAGGGCGCTGCACATCACCAGTACGGCATTTGATGAACCAACCGCCCTGGAGATCGTATGCTTTTCCGAAATCATCATCTCAATTCACGGCTGTGCGGCGATCGTACCGGTGGTGCATATCGGCGGTCGGGATTTTGAATTGCGGGAGCGCATCCAAAGCCGCTTGAGCGCCGCCGGTTTCCATGCAGCCTGTTGTGCGGATCCACATTTCGAAGGCGTGAACCAGGCGAACATATGCAATCTCTGCGGCCGCGGCATGGGCGTTCAGATGGAAATCAGCCGGGGGCTTCGCGTTCAAATGTTCCGTGATCTCACGCCAGCCGGAAGAAATTATCCAACAGATGTCTTTCACTCCTTTGTTCAGATGATCCGAAACGCCATAGAGCCGTTTGGAAGCCTGTTCAGGGAATCCGAGCCTGAAGACGCTACCGATTGAACATAGTCTGCAGCAGCAATTGTCAGGAGAAAAATGAGCGACGCCATTCCAGATGTCAATTCGAATTACCGACGAGCGATCGGAATCACTTTGGCAATGTTTGATAAAACCCTGTGTGAGTTCGAGCAATGGGCTCATGGCCGGGAATTGCATTCTGTCCTGTATCTCGAAAACAATCGTCTGACGCCGTCCCAGCGCGAAACCATTCTGGCCGGCATTCAGGATGTCCGGCGTATTCTTGAAGACTGCAAGTGCGGGTTGAAACTTGACACACACATTGAGGATGCCGCCGGATATATCTGGAGCCAATGTTCAGGGCTTTGGGCCGCCCTTGCGGAAATCGGGAGCGAACGCCTCAAACGGTACGGCGAGGCTCCCGAAGGATTTGCGGCGTATTTTGATCCTCATCTGTCCGAGGTCGAAAAACACCTGAACATCATCCTGGATACTCTCAAGAAAAGGTAATCCTGTGTGACGCAGGATCAGCCTGTTCCCGATGGAAATGGAGAATACGTCATGAATGACACGTTGAAAAATGATTCGAAAGCGGACTCGGCTGTTATGGCGACTAAAAACGGGTAGTTTAACCGTAATGTATTTCTATTTGGTTTTACCAGCCTTTTGAGCGATTTTTGCCATGAAATGGCGACGGCCATTTTGCCGCAGTTCATGCAGACGATCGGTGCATCTGCCGCCATCCTTGGATTTATCGAAGGAACAGCAGACGCGCTTTCGAGTTTTGTCAAGTTGGGTGCTGGATTTCACAGTGACCGGATCGGTCATCGCAAGACGTGGGGAGTCTTCGGATATTTTCTGACAGCCGTTGCAAAACCTCTTATTGCGTTTGCATTCGCTTGGCCGCTTATCCTCATTGCACGTATTATCGGCTGGCTTGGCCGGGGCATCCGTGGGCCGATTCGGGATGCCATGCTGGCGGAATCGGTTTCTCCGGAATGTCGGGGAAAAGCTTTTGGATTTCACAGAGCCGGAGATACACTTGGCGCCATATTAGGGCCTCTGGCTGCCTTTGGCCTGTTGGGTTTTTTTGCGGAGCATCCAGACATCATCGCCATATTGGGCCGCTGGATGCCATTTCCTCTGGATATCCATGATGGCGCTTTCCGGGTTATTTTCCTGCTGACATTGATTCCTGGTCTTTTTTCGGTAATCGCATTTTTGCTGATAAAAGAAAAAAAACGTATGCCCAACCATGGGCTGAGATTGCTGGAAGCCATTCGATCCATGCCGAAGAACTACCGCCGGTTACTCATTGGAATCGGTGTTTTCGGTATCGCCGATTTTGCTCCGACACTCATGATTCTCAGAGCTACAACGGTTCTTGAACCCCAGATGGGTATGATTGGAGCGTCCCGCATTGCAGCGCTGCTTTACCTGCTTCGTAATATTGTTTATGCCGTCGCTTCTTATCCGATTGGCGCAATGAGCGACGGCAGCGTTACGCGAAGCCAATTTCTTTCCATAGGATACGGCGTGGCGGTGGTGACGTTTATCGGGTTTGCCATTGCGATTCCATCCGTATGGTGGTTCATGATCTTTTTTGTTCTGGCCGGAATTTTCATCGCATGGGAAGATGTCATCGAGGGTGTGGCTGTCCGGGACTACGTGGGTGCAGAACTTTCCGGAACCGCCTTTGGCGTGCTAGGCGTGGTCAATGGCCTTGGAGATTTTGTATCAAGCCTTGCCGTCGGGCTGCTCTGGACAGCCGCAGGTCCAGTCTGGGGATTTGGGTATGCAGCAATCGTCGGTCTGGCGGGAACCATCGTTACAGCGACTATTCGGTGTAATCCCGACACATCGGCATGTTCGGCAAAACGGGAATAACCCATTGAAAAACGATTCGAAATTCGCGTTGGTTTTATGATGGACATGATGCCCAATCTGTCGAGATTTAAACAGTACACACAATCCAAGCAGCTTGTCGCCCATCAGATTCGCTCACTGATGGCGTTTCTTCGAAAGCATGTCGGAGAAAAAGAGGCCGAAGAATGCCGGCAATGGATGGTGAAACTGACGGAAGATCGTTTTACGCTGGCTGTGGTAGGGCAGTTCAAGCGCGGGAAAAGCTCACTCATGAACGCCGTTATCGGGCAGGATATCCTGCCGACCGGAGTTTTTCCGCTGACATCGGTGATTACGGTCCTCAAATATGGCCCACTGGAAAGGCTGAGCGTTCTGAGAGAAGACGCCGTATATGCTGAGGAGGTTTCAATTTCGCGCCTTGCCGAATTTGTAACCGAAAACGGAAATCCCGGCAATGTGAAAAAAGTGGTTTATGCTTCTCTGGAGCTGCCTTCGCCGTTTCTTAGAAACGGACTCGAATTTGTGGATACGCCGGGTATCGGCTCCGCCATCGAAGCCAATACGGCGACCACCTGCGGCTTTCTGCCGCAAAGCGACGCCGTAGTCTTTGTAACCAGTGTGGATACGCCGATTTCCGGAGCCGAAACGGACTTTCTCAGGAAGATCCGTGAACATGTGCGTAAGATTTTCTTCGTGGTCAACAAAATTGACCTTGTTACCCCAAACGAATGTCAGCAGGTACTGGATTTCGTCTCCGGAATTCTGATGCGGACGACGGACGCCGAGGATCTCCGGATTTTTCCGGTTTCTTCCGTCATGGCGCTGGAATCGAAACTTGCGCAAGACAACTCAAAATATGAAGAAAGCGGCCTGAAAACGTTTCAAGAAGCCCTGTCCGATTTTCTTCTGAACGAGAAAAGCAGCGTGCTGTTGATCTCGATTCTGGATAAGGTAATGCGTCTGGCAGACAGGGCATCTTGTGAATTAAATCTGCTCGAAACAGCGGGAAATATCCCCCAGGGAATGGCGCAGGAAAAGCTGACGGCCCTGAAAGATCGTTTTCAGACACTGAAAAATGCTCGGAAAGATATGCTCGATACCGTGCAAAAACAAGTCATGACATGGGCGGCAAATCGGATATCATCCGAAATCAATGCGTTTCTTACGGGTGATGTTCGTGTGCTTCTCGTGGAAATTTATCACATGCTTTCCCGGATGAGCTGGCAACTTTCCCGATCGGTTATGAAAAATGTCGCTCTGAATTCCGTACCGCGTTTCAGGCAGGATTTGGAGCAGTGGACAAAGCAGCAAACAGAAAGATTCCATTCCGAAATTCTCGGTATTTTGCGCCGGGAATGGCCAACGCTTGAGCTGAGTCTGCATCAAATCCCCACAGCCGCTGCGGAGGTTCTGGAAGACACGACCAAAATCGTCTCTTCCGGTGATGCAACCTCTGAATGTCCCATTCATGGGGTGGCGACGACGCCAAATTTCGAAAAAATCGAATGGCGGCTTCGATCGCCGTTCGGTATGGCATGGTTACCCGTGTTTGTCACAAGACATTGGTTAAGGAAGCGTTTGACCGAGAATATCGAAACGCTGATGGCAGCCTGCGCCGACCATCTCAATGAAACATTCATGAACAGTATCCACTGCGTGATGGATCAACTGACGGCGGAAATCGAAAAGCGCGCCGTCGAAATTGAATCCCGGATTGTTCAGGCTCTGAAAGGCAAGAGGCTTTCCAAAGGTATAAACGGACACTGGCAGCTTTCCGATCTGGACAGAGAAGGGCTTGCCATGGATATTCATTTTCTTGCAGAAATCAGGGAGCAATTTGTCTCGATCCGATCCGATATGCTTCGAGACCGGGCCATATCCACCGGTGATGACCCGGCGGATACACCAATTCGGGCATCAAATTTTAAATACCCGGATTTTTCAACATCGAAAGCACCGGAACCGGTATTCCTCCCGACAGTTTCAGAATCTGAAGAAAATATCGAAAGAGATCTGAATACCCGTGGTTGCCCGGTGTGCAACCGCATCGGTGATGCTGTCTCACGTTTTCTTGCAACCTGGCAATACGAGTTTGCGACCCAGGAACGTACCCAGCGCGAACATGCGGCATTTCTGGGATTTTGCTCTCTTCATACCTGGCAACAGGAAGCGATATCTTCACCGCTCGGGCTTTCTCAGGGGCTCCCTTTTCTCATAGACAAACTTTCGACGGAGCTGGCGGCGATAGCGGCGTCACCGGATTCCGATGCCGGAAGCTCCGTGCTGGCTCTTGTCGGAAACTCTGCCCATTGCAGGGTGTGCCATCTGATGAAGGATGCGGAAACAACTTACCTGAAAAGCCTGGCGGAATTCCTGAAAACACCGCACGGCCAAAATGCCTACACGTACTCAAAGGGACTGTGTCTGACGCATCTGAGCCTCTTGCTTCGTCATCGGATGCCGGAAAATGTGATGCGGCTTCTGCTGGAGCATGCCGCACGCCGTTTTGCCGAGATATCCGAGGACATGCAGAATTACGCTCTGAAACGGGATGCGCTTCTTGGCGGATTTCAGAATCTGGATGAGGAGGACGCGTACCTGCGGGGAATCGTTCATCATATCGGGTCCAAAAAGGTATGCTATCCCTGGAACCTGAACGCAGCGGTGTGACGATGCGTCATGACCGGTTTTCTATCAAAATCTGTTTTACAGAAAGGAGAATATGAAAATGGAGACAATTCGTACCGGTATTCATGTGGATGTTCCCGGCGGGCAGCCCTTGACGCTTACCCACCTGTTGCTTGATTTTACCGGCACGCTGTCATGTGACGGCGTGCTGCTGCCGGGCGTCGGTGAACGTCTGAAGCAACTTGGAGAAAAACTGGACATCACCGTTCTGACGGCGGATACGTTCGGTACGGCCGCCAGACAGGTGGAAGGGCTTCCGGTGGCGTTTCGTCGGATTCAGACCGGCCGCGATAAAGCGGATTTCGTTCGTGGCCTGTCATCTTCCGGCATTGCATCCATCGGCAACGGCCGTAACGATGTCGAAATGGTCAGAATGTCGGCGGTGGGGATTGCGGTTGTGGGACCTGAAGGATGTTCCGGAGAGCTGATCGCCAGCGCCAAAGTGGTTTGCCGCGACATCCTGGACGCTCTGGATCTGTTGCTCAATCCGCTTCGTCTCAAAGCCACCCTGCGTGATTAAACGACGGTCAGATATGGAAATGCGGTAATGGCGCTGAGCATACTTTTTGAAAATGGGTGTCAGCATCTGGCAACAGAACCACCCGTTTTTTTTACGGATCTGAATCTCGATCAGGTTGTTGACGCCATTACGGCCCAAAGGGAGGAATATGATCTAAAACCTTATTTTTATACGGCACTGAACACGGTCGATTCAATCCAATATCGTCATGAAATCATGCAGGACATTGAAAAACAGGATGTACTGGATCGCCTCAAGGCGTTTTCGAAAGACATGAGTTCAGTGCGCGCCCATCTCGCCCAGGCGGACAAGCTGTATTACAGCCGCCAGAAAGAAAGGTGGATGCTCGATGCGGTGTCCATCTATTTCAATGCAGTCCAGAAACTGTCAGAAGATCTGCTTGCCGCAGATCTGAAATCCCGAGGGCTTCTGGCGTTCCGCAATTTTCTGAAAGAACATATTGAATCTGATCAATTCACGTCTTTTCAATCGGAAGCCCGGAGATTGACCGACGCGTTAAACACGATACGGTACTGCATGCTGATCAATGGGAGCAGTATCAGGATTTCCAGGTATGAAAACGAAGCCGATTACGCCGCTGAAGTGGAAACGACTTTCGAAAGATTCAAACAGGGAACGGTGAAAAACTATATGACATCGTTTCCGGACTATGTGGACATGAACCATGTCGAAGCAGGGATACTGAATGTTGTCGCCAGGCTGTATTCCGATACGTTTTCTGATTTATCGACATATTGTTCGAATTTGAGCAGGTACATCGTCGAGACTGTCAGTGTATTTGAACATGAGGTCCAGTTTTATATCGCCTGTCTGGATTATATCGCAAAATTCCGACAGGCGGAATTGCCGTTCTGTTATCCCCAGGTTTCAAGTGACTGCAAGGAGATTCTCTGTAACGATGGATTCGATGCGGCGTTGGCATTGAAACTCATCGAAAAAAAACTGCCAGTGGTCTGCAACAGTTTTTATCTGAAGGGGCGTGAGCGTATCTTCGTTGTGACCGGCCCCAACCAGGGGGGCAAAACCACATTTGCCCGGACATTCGGACAATTGCATTATCTGGCAAGTATTGGCTGTCCCGTTCCGGGAAGAAAGGCGCATCTTTTTCTGCCCGATAAGATTTTCACACACTTTGAAAAAAAAGAAACCATCCATAACCTCAGGGGAAAGCTTCAGGACGACCTGATCCGAATCCATGATATTCTGCAGCAGGCCACATTGGACAGTATCGTGGTAATGAATGAAATCTTCACATCGACGACATTGAAAGACGCACTGTTTTTAAGCAAAAAAATAATGGAACGGATTATATCTCTGGATTTACTGTGTATTTGCGTCACGTTCATGGGTGAACTGTCGTCATTGAGCGAAACGACCGTGAGCATGACCAGCATGGTCGTTCCCGAAAGCCCGTCATTGCGGACTTTCAAGGTTGAAAGGATGCCGGCCAATGGACTTGCATACGCACTGTCAATAGCCGAAAGGTATCAGGTCACCTATGACCATCTGATGGAGCGTATTGCGCCATGAAAGTTTTTCTCATGTATCGGGATCGCGATTTCGACACGCAGGCGGTCATGCCGTCAAACGAACTGTTGCTGACCCAGGACCTTGAATTGAAAACCTTGTTCAATGCCATGTCCGGTGGAGATTCAACGATATCCGAAGTTGTCCGGAAAGCCTTACTGATGGGTGCGGACAGTCTGAACACCATACAATACCGCCAGAATATCCTGAAAGATTGTCTCAAAAATGCTTCCGTGGTTCACTCCATTTATGATATCGCCGTCGCGTCCATTACCGCCCGGAAAAAACATTATTACGGCATTTTTACCAGATATCCCGATTCAGTCCTTAGAAATGCCCTGGAATTGATGCAAGTTCTGGTGTCATTGCTTATAGAACTCAAAACCATTGCTGAAACCCACATCGGCGCATTTGATTCGGAAGGCTTTCAAGCATTTTTTACGATGCTTATGGACAATCTCAGCGATGAATACCTGCTCGGTATCCGAAACCACATGGAATATCTCAGGTCCCGTAAAGGCGTTCTGATCAGCGCCGGCCTGGGAACGGGAAACAAGGGCGTCCGTTACATGCTTCACAGGTTTCAGGAGGAAAAACGTATCTGGTGGAAACAGTTATGGCAAGCCATCGGAAAATGTTTTTTTATCAGGAAACAGATCGAGAACATCGTACGCATCTCCGAACGTGATGAAAGCGGGGCCCGCGTGTTGACGGAGCTGAGAAACAAAGGGATGAATCTTGTGGCCGACGCCCTTGCCCGATCGGCCGATCACATACTCGGCTTCCTGGACACATTGAGAATGGAAACCGCCTTCTATGTCGGCTGTTTGAATCTGCACGATCTTCTTGTGGAAATCGAAGAACCGGTGTGCTTTCCCCTGCCGCTATCCGCCGAACGGCGTAAGTTGCAATGTATCGAATTGTATGACGTTTGTCTGTCCCTGATAATGCGACGGAAAGTGGTGGGCAATGATCTGAATCTGGAAGGCAAAGACCTGGTGATTATTACCGGCGCCAATCAAGGGGGAAAATCAACGTTTCTGAGAAGTATCGGTTTGTCCCGATTGATGATGCAGTGCGGTATGTTCGTAGGCGCCCGATATTTCTGTTCCGATGTCTGCGCCGGCGTTTTCACGCATTACAAACGGGAGGAAGACACCGCCATGAACAGTGGAAAGCTGGATGAAGAGATTTCCAGAATGAGTGATATCGCGGACGATATCCGGCCGAATTCCGTATTGTTATTCAACGAGTCGTTCGCTGCGACCAATGAGAGGGAAGGATCGGAAATTGCCAGACAGATTACTTGCGCACTGATGGAAAAACGCGTCAAGGTTTTCTTTGTGACGCACCAATACGAATTCGCCCGCATTTTTCATGAAAAAAAGATGGATAACGTTGTCTTCTTGAGAGCGGACCGCCGACAGGATGGAAGCCGCAGTTTCAGGCTGATGGAAAACCCGCCGCTGGAAACCAGCTTTGGTGAGGATTTATATCATTCAGTCTTTACGGGAAGTTTGTCCGGAAAGAAGGCCGGCAATACGACTTACGGCAGTCTGCATCCGTAGAACCATGTCGTCCAGGGATTCAGCAGTTTCCCGGGTTAAATCGCCATACCCGCGCATATACCCGGATTTGAGTTCTTCAAGCGCGATATTCACAAAAGTACAGGCAGTGAGGGCTGCCTGAAGCGCGCCAACCCGCGGCTCCGGAATCTCGATTCCGAGATTTTTCAGATTTTCAGACATCACTATCCGGAATTCAGCGATTTCACAGCGGGCTTTGTTTTGTGTTTCAGCTTCAATATCGGGGAAATGGGGTTTGAACAGGTGCGATGCATCGTCCCCTGACATGATCCGTTCCATATCTGAAAGCAACATATCGATATGTTTAAAAATAATCAGAAGATGATTTTTATGGTCTTTGCCGAGACTCATGAATTGTATGTTTTCTCATGCGTTATGCAAGCGTGTCAGGAGTGGTCATTTGCAGGTTCATTCCTACCTTTTCCGCTTTCAAACGTCAACTGTCTGCACCGATAAATTCGGTGCAACATTGCCGGTTGATAGGTATCCTGTATCGTTGTAATATAGTGAAACAATGCAAGCAGGCAGTAAACTGTTTCCTGATGAACGATCCGATGATGCCGGGCAGGCATAAACGGCAGCATCGGTATATTCAGCACTTGCAGGTTCCTGAACCATGAAGGAGGCTCCCGCATGAAATTCCCCTATGGTATTTCCGATTTCAGGGAAATCGTTATGCAGCATTATTTTTACTGCGACCGCACTCATTTTATTCGAATACTGGAAGATACGGGCAATTACCTGCTGTTCATCCGGCCTCGCCGTTTCGGTAAAAGCCTGCTGCTGTCCATGCTGGAGCATTATTACGATGTCACTTTGGCGGATCAGTTCCAGTCGCTGTTCGCAAATCTGAAGATCGGTCCGCAGCCGACGCCGCTACATAACATGTTTTTTATACTCAAGTGGGATTTTTCCTGTGTGGACTCCACAGGAAGCGTCAATGACATTCGAAAATCCCTGTTTGACCATGTCAATGCCTGTATCCGATCCTTTGCACTTTACTACCGTCCTTTATTATCCACCCGGATAGATATCGATTCAGACAACGCAATAAACTCCATCAAATCTGTCGTTGATGCGGTTCGCCAGACGCCATACTCCATCTATCTTTTGATAGACGAATACGACAATTTCGCCAATGAAGTGATGATGGATGCCCTGGATGGCCGTAAAACCTACGAGGCGCTGGTGTATGAAAAAGGGCCGCTGAAAACGTTGTTTAAGGCGGTCAAATCGCTTTCTGTGAGCAATGCTTTCGCCCGCACGTTTATTACCGGCGTGTCTCCCGTGGTGCTGAGCGATATTACCAGCGGCTATAATATCGCCGAAAATATCTATTTGAGTCCAACTTTCAATGTGCTATGCGGTTTTGAAGAACATGAAGTGCAACTGGCGCTTTCCGGCATTGTTCAATCCTGTAACATGGATGAAAGTCAGGCAGCCATTACACTGGATACCATGCGCACCTGGTACAACGGATATCGGTTTGCCGCCGATGTCAGAGAAATGGTGTATAATCCGACGCTCTCCCTGTTTTTTATGAAAGCCTTCCAGCAGTTCTGTGCGCATCCCGACCAATTGCTGGACGCCAATCTGGCGGTGGATGAGGCAAAACTTCAGTATATCTCCCAATTGTCTCAGGGAAGGCAGATGATCCTGGATTTGATGCAGACGGATCACTGTCTGGAGCTTCAGTCCATTTCAGACCGGTTTGGAATCCGTCAGATGCTTTCGGCCAGCAGTAAAGGTCAGACATTTATGGCTTCGCTCCTGTATTACTTCGGGATGCTGACGCAGGCGGGGAAAACCGAGCAGGGCCAGTTGCGGCTTAAGGTTCCGAATCTGGTCATGCGGGGTCTGTATGTGGAGCGTCTTCAGGAACTGCTGCTGCCGGAGCCTGTCATGAGGGATGACGGCAGACTGGCTGCGGAAAAGCTGTATATGTATGGAGAGATGGCTCCGCTGTGTGAATTTGTGGAACAGCGATATTTCAAGATTTTCCATAACCGGGATTACCGCTGGGCCAATGAACTGACAGTGAAAACCGCGTTCTTGACCCTGCTTTACAACGACATCCTGTACGTTATGGATTCAGAGAAGGAAATCAGCCGGCGGTATGCGGATTTGACCATGATTCGGAAATCGGATATGCGGCATGTGAAGGTCTATGACATCCTGATTGAGTTCAAGTTTGTACCGCTGTCTGAAGCGGGGTTGAGTGGCGAAGACGCTGCCCGGTTAAGCAATGAGGCACTTCAGGCTGTTTCTGCGATGAAGGAGAAAATGGCCGATGCGCTCGCCCAGGTAGCGGACTACGGGGAGGCCATCCGCCGCAAATACGGCGATTTGAATCTGCGGTGCTACGCCGTTGTGTCTTTGGGATATGAAAGAATCTGGTGGCAGGCTCAGGTCTGAATTCCTTTGGTAATATCTGCGTGTCATGTCGAATTCAGATTGTCGTTGATGAATGCCATGACTTGTTTGCGGAACAAAACGAAATCTTCCAGCGGAATCTTCTGGGCATCGCAAAGCAGCAGATGATAACAGTTTAAATACATGAGATATTCTTTAATTATGCGAACTGTTTTGTAACTTCATAGCCTGTCCCCAGGTTATTTCAACACAGGCTGTTTCAGGAGCAGCCCGCGTTTTGCCACAGCCAGATTGTTTTTCAGGATCGGCATGTCCGGGGCGATATGAAGCCCTTTTTCACAGGCGGCGACGGCATTTTCCCACTGGCCGAGCGCATTGCAGGCGGCACAGATATTGTTGTAGGCCAGCGCATAGCCGGGGTTTGCTTTTAACGCCTGCCTGCTGGCCTGGATGGAATCCTGATATCGTCCCTCGTTGTACAGCGCCAGACTTTGCCCTAAATAATCTTCGGCAAGCGCCATTTGTCTGGACGGTTCGGACGGCTTTTCCGGTTTCGGCGACGATTTCAG
>JAJYBO010000057.1 GCA_021778975.1 Deltaproteobacteria bacterium | reverse complement strand
ATATCCTTCGCTTCCCGGCCCCGATAAAATGGCGGAGATATTCGCCACAATTCAGGGTTTTTCTGAAAATGAGCTGCGAGGAAAAATCAGGGACTATCTCGCCCTCTTATCTCACAAATACGGTCAAAACGCCTCGTTAATCAAAGACTCTGCACAGGACAAGAACTATGTGGATCATCTTGACATCCACCAGATGCAGTCTATCCTGGCAATCGAATACATGAAATATCTGATGGGAAAAAACTCGATTCAGGACATCGCTTATTTTATCAATCCCGCGGAACTCAATGTCAAAGGAACATAATGTTCCGACAGCCATTTTATACCGGCGGCATTACGCTGCATTCATAATTGTTGCAGCGTATCAGCGGTCCGTCATCTCTCCCCATTCATGCAGACGCCTTGACGGATGGATAAATCCGCCGTGCAGACAAAATTGGTGTATTGACAATCAGAGCGGATCTGCCTTCCGATTTTCGGATATCCAGTTTTAGAGATTCTTTGTCAATTTCGAAATAGCGGGATATGACATCCACAATATCCTGATGCAGCTTGATCAGAACCTCGTCCGAAACCTCCAGTTTGTCGTAAACCAGCGCAAACTGAAGACGTTTTTTGGCAACTCCCCTGCTGTCGCTCTTGCCTATCAGTTTTTTCAACCATCTATTGAGCACAGGACCACCTCATTTTCCGATGCCGATGATTATACCCAGCTTTTTCCAGAAAGATTTTTGCGCCTGTGGAATTTCGATTGGAATATCCTGTCCTTCCATACGCAGCGCAATCCGCCGGAAAGACTGGCCGGCTTCCGAATCTTTTTGAAGCACCAGAGGTGCGCCTGTATTGGTCGAAATCACCACCTGATTGTCCAGCGGAACCAGCCCCAAAAGCTCGACGGACAGAACATCCACCACATCTTCGTGGCTGAGCATATCCCCATTTTCGACCATTTCGGGAACAATGCGGTTGACGATCAGTCGGGGCGTGATAGAACGCGCATACAGCAAGGCAATGACACGATCCGCGTCCCGCACCGATGAAACTTCGGGGGTACAGACCACCACGGCCTCGTCCGCGGGCGCGACGGAATTCTCGAAACCCCGCTCGATACCCGCTGGACAATCAAGAAGAACATAATCAAATTCTTTGCGAAGCTCTTTACACAGCCGCACCATGATGTCCGGGGTCAAGGCGTCCTTGTTGTCACTCTGGGAGGCGGGAATCAAATACAGGTTTTCGATTCTTCGATCTTTGATCGCCGCCTGCTTGATCTTGCATTTGCCCTTCGCGGCATCCACCACATTGAATACAATCCGATTTTCCAGCCCCATCCCCCCATCGAGATTTCTCAGCCCGATATCCATATCCACGACAGCGACCTGCCTGTTTTCAAGCGCCAGCGCAGCGCCAATACATGCTGTCGCCGTCGTCTTGCCGACACCGCCTTTGCCGGAAGTAATAACGATCACCTTTCCGTCCAAATGAGCACCTCTTCAACGTACTTCCGGCCATGTCAAACGACCGAACGGATTTGTCTTGATATAATCTTCCACCACAATATCTCCATGGTCCACACGGGCAAATTCCAGGGTATGCCGCTGGGACACCGGAACCTCGGTCGCGATAATGCCGCCAATCTGAATCTGGATGGGTTTAAAACCGATGGCCAGGATAATGGCGGCTTCATTGTCGGGTTGCCCGGCCAGCGCGATGCCACCCAGTGTTCCCATAATCAGGATATCGCCGCCGGCGATCAATTCACTGCCGGGATTGACATCCCCCAGAATGACCAGATGTTTTTGAGCCGTGATTTTTTGGCCGGATCGCACTCTTCCGGCAATGACCAGAGCGTCTGAATGGTGTTCCATCCAGACACTGGACATATCCGGCTTATGGGATTTATCCCCCCCGTGTTCCCCATTGACAGGAACTTCTTTTGGAGGTGGTGAAGCAGGCGCTACAGCCACAGACGCCACGTTGAACTTGCTTTTCAGAAACGCTCTCAACATCTCTACAATACTTTCGCGACCTTCAGGGCCACCCATATCCAGAGTTACATGAGAATTGAAAGCTAAATGCTGCAACTGATTGAAAACCCGGGTCAGTTCTTCCTGGATGTAATCTGCGGGTAATGATGGATCCAGCGTTACCCAGAAACCGTCTCTGACCCCCTTGAGGCGAACCTGCGATTTATCCGAGAGCTGTACATCCATGCCGTGAGGACATTCCTGTCATAAAGTTGTATATAAACACCCATAGCGCTTTTACTTTCGGTGGTATAGTGATATAAAAACGGCATGTCAAGAAAAAGAAACGATATCCCTCAAAATGGGTTTTTACAACGGCCTATGACATCATTTTCATACATTCATGCAGGATGGCTGATAGACGGAAGCGCCGATTCCATTCAGCGGAACGTCATCATCCACATAAATAACGACATCATTCACGCCATAGCACCGGCAATACCCGCATGTGACATCAAAACGACGCGCCCTGACGCAGGCGGTCTGGATTTATCGGCATACACGCTGCTGCCAGCCCTGGTGGATTGCCATGTGCATTTGTTCATGTCCGGAACGCCCGATATCGCGGCTCGCAAACATCAACTGGAAGCCGATTACGACGAACTCGAACATGTCATTGCCGCTCACATTGATCAGCATATCGCCAGCGGCGTTGGCGCGGTCAGGGACGGGGGCGACCATCGAGGGCTTTCCCAACGCTACTGGCGAGAAACCGCAAATGCAACCTTTGAACGGAAAAACCAGCCATTTTCCGACACATCCCGCGCAACGGCGCTTTCAGGCTTTTTCTGCAAAACCGCCGGAAAAGCCTGGCACCATGCCGGACGTTATGGCAAACTGATCGGCAGAACACCGGATATTCAGGAAACGCTGGCCGACGCGATGCTGCGCGAAAAGCGTCTTCCAGGATATGTCAAACCGGATCATGTCAAAATCGTCAATTCCGGTGTCAACAGCCTGCTTTGTTTCGGCAAGGAAACCCCGCCGCAGTTTTCCGCGGACGATATGTCCCGGGCCGTTCACATCGCCACCCGGGATGGCTTGAAGACAATGGTTCACGCCAATGGCGGAACGCCGGTTCACATCGCTGTCGAAGCAGGCTGTCACTCCATCGAACATGGTTTTTTC
This sequence comes from Deltaproteobacteria bacterium, assembly GCA_021778975.1. Taxonomy (GTDB): domain Bacteria; phylum Desulfobacterota; class Desulfobacteria; order Desulfobacterales; family Desulfatirhabdiaceae; genus RAAP-1. Next base: position 9,734 of record JAJYBO010000057.1, on the reverse strand, counting down.
ATGGGAGAGGACAATCTGGCCCGAATGCGAGACCGTCAAACGGTCTGGATACCCACCGCATTTACCATGCGGGCTTACGCCGCAACGTTGCCCGCATCCAGCCGGGAAGCGGCGACAGCATTGAGAAATCTGGAACATCAACAGGAGCAAATTCGCAAAGCCAGAGATATGGGCGTTCGGGTGGGACTGGGTACGGATGCCGGCAGCATGGGGGTTCACCATGGCGCTGCGGTCAAAGAAGAATTCCGAATTCTTATAGAGGCCGGGTATTCTCTGCCGGAAGCCGTTCAATGCGCCACCCGAAACGGCGCGGAACTTCTGAACATACCGGAACGTGGTCTTCTGCAGCCGGGTAACCCCGCAGCCTGGATCGCTGTCAAGGGAAGCCCCGCGCTTTTGCCGAACAGCCTGGAGGACGTTCTGAAATGGAATATGATACAACACGAAAATCGAGGAAATGAATGAAACTTTTTTGGCGCCTGTCTGTAATGACGATTATGAGTCTGACTCTGTTCACCGCGAAAATATGCGGGGCGGAGCAGTTTCGAATCGGAACCTGGAAAACCGCGGAAACAATTCAACCCTATTTTTATCAGTCCTTTTTACCCGTTGGCTCGATCTGTCATATCACAGCGTTCACAAACCCGATGGATCAAAAGACAGCGCTTTTGGCCGGAAAACTCGATATGTGCGGTGTTTCATTGCCTTACGCCATCTATTCGGCATCTCTCGGACAGCCCGTTGTCGTGGTGGCATCCATGTATAGCAAAGGCTCGGCGCTGGTTATCAAAAAAGGAATTTCCGTCCGTCGCATCTCTGACCTGAAAGGCAAAAAAATTGGATATTCGCCGGGCACTATGGAGGAGGTGCTGTTGAAAGAAGCCTTGAAACGCCACAAACTGATTCCAGAAAAAAATGTTCGCCTAGTGCGGGTGGATTTCTTCGAAATGGGAAATGCGCTGGCCAAAGGCAACATTGATGCGTTTTTATCCGGAGAACCGTTTCCGACGCTGGCGGTGCGCAATGGGTATGGACATGTTCTGTCCTACCCCTACTACGACGACAGTATCGGCGCTATCAACACAGTGCTGATTGTTACCCGTCAAACCCTGAAACAGCATCCGGAACGGGTTATGGCGCTTGTCAAGGCGCAGGCGCTGACAACTCGATATCTGACAGACCACCCTGACGAATGGCGCCAAAAGGCCGCATCTTTTGGAACCCCGCTGGATGTGATCAAAAAATCCGCATCCAACATCGAACTCACCTGGGAAATAGATCCGGATTTTGTCGAAAGCGCGAAGGCGCTGGGGGCGCGCATGCAGGTATTGAAACTGATAGAACGCCAGCCCAATTATCAAAAACTTTTCGATCTCACCTGCGCGCGGCATGTCAGAAAAGATATCGTCAGGTGATATCCCGTTTTATTGTGATCTGCTTTTTAATTTGAATTCCTCCCGGCATTCGGATATGGTGTCGGAAACAACGAAATGAAAGGACCGTATTGTTTTGTCCATGGTTTTTCCACCGCCCTCCCCTTTTTTGATTTTAGCGTCTCAATCGCCCAGAAGACGTTACCTGCTGAAACAGACAGGGGTTGAATTCACGGTTATTCCAAGCAGTTTCGATGAATCCAGCATCCCTCACACCCATCCGGAAAATTTTGTTCAGACACTGGCGGACGCCAAAGCCGAAACCATATCCGACAATTATGTCCAGAGCTGGGTCATCGGCGCGGACACCATCGTTGTGGTGGATGGTATCATCCTCGAAAAACCTGGCGCGATGGCCGAAGCCCGCGACATGCTGAAGATGTTAAGCGGCAGAACGCATCAGGTGCTGACCGCTTTCTCTCTACGCTGTAAGGCGCGAAATCGGAAGCATCTGCAGGTGGTATCCACAGATGTCTGTTTCAAATCTCTGACGCCCGATGAAATCGAATGGTATGTGCATACCAGCGAACCCTTCGATAAAGCCGGCGCCTACGCTGCTCAAGGACTCGGCGCCTTTATGATTCGGCGTATTGACGGTTCTTACAGCAACGTGGTCGGGCTTCCGGTTTGCGAGGTCATCGAGGCGCTCGTGCGAGAAGGCGTGGTGGCGTTCAGACCCGGAGGACGCGGAACAGAAGCGCTTCAGATGATGACAGGTGAACATGATACACGAAACTGAGACGAACCCGGCGGATATCAGCCAGCGGTTACAGATGGTGCAGCGCCGTATTGTCAAAACATGTGTAAATTGCGGCAGGGATCCGGACAGTGTCCGTCTGGTGACTGTCACCAAAACCATGCCTGCCAGTGTGGTGCGCAACGCCATTCAATCCGGGGCTGCAACTCTGGGTGAAAACTACATCCAGGAGGCCCGCGAAAAATGTCGAGAGCTGTCGGATATGCCGGTATCGTGGCATTTCATCGGCCATCTTCAAACCAACAAGGCCAAATATGCGGTAAAGCTCTTCGACGTGATTCATACGGTGGATTCTGCACATCTGGCCGCGGCACTGAACCATGAAGCCCAAAAAATCGGTAAAATTCAACCGATATTGATTCAGGTGAATGTTGGGCGAGAGCTTTCCAAATCCGGTGTCGCTCCGGAGGCTGTTCATCAGTTGATTTGTGATATCGCTGAATACCCCCATATATCGGTGCGCGGGATGATGGCGATTCCACCGTTTTTCGATGCGCCCGAAAGGGTGCGCCCATATTTCCGTCAGCTCCGGGAACTTCGGGATTCGTTGCAGAGCACCGCAAAAACAATGGGTATCTCTCTGACCGAACTTTCCATGGGAATGACCGGCGATTTTGAAGCCGCTATCGAAGAAGGCGCCACCCTGGTGCGCATCGGCACCGCTATTTTTGGAGAGCGATCTTGAAACTCCTGCTGCATATCTGCTGTGCGCCCTGTTCGATCTATCCTGTCGAGATGCTTCGCGGCGATGGTATGGAGGTTATGGGTTTTTTCTACCGAAACAACATCCACCCCTACACCGAATGCCTCAAACGGCAGGAAACATTGACCGATTACGCCGGGCGGATTGCCCTGAAAGTCATTTATCAGGAAGGGTACGATCTTGAAGGGTTTTTACAGCGGGCGGTGTTTCGGGAAGCCGACCGCTGTCGCATCTGCTATCATGACCGGCTGCGTTCCGCCGCACGAATCGCCCGCAAGGGCAAATTTGACGCTTTTTCAAGCACGCTGTTATACAGTAAATTTCAACAGCATGAGGTCATTCGAAATATCGGTGAATCCATCGGAAAATCCACGGGCGTCCCATTTTATTATCAGGACTTTCGCGAAGGGTGGAAATACGGTATCGAAGAATCGAAGCGATTGGGGCTTTACCGTCAGTCATACTGCGGCTGCATTTACAGCGAAAAAGACCGTTACTATCACGCGTCACGTTTACAAACAGAATCATAAAAAGGCTGATTGTGTTCGCAAATTTCATTTATCTCATTGTCGCCCTTCTGATCTATTCGACCTGCTATCCACCGGCCCATTCTGCATTTGACGGGGCTTCAACGGTATTTCTGTTGCTCCTGACCACAGTGGCGTTCACTGGCGTCACCTGGATACAGTTTCGCAGACTGGATCGAAAAATTCGCACCGGATTTTTTCCGAATATGGACAACCGGTTCAGCACCACCTTGAACCGATATTCAATTTTAGCGATTTTCTTGTTTGCGTTCGATATTTATGGCCTCAACCTGACACTTTTTACATCTCGGGTTGCGCTTCTGTCGGCGTTTCCGACCATAGAAGCGCTGATTTTCATGGGTCTTTATTTGTTTTATATGGTCATTGTCTGGGGCTGCGCCTGGTTTCCGTACCATCGGTTGTATCAAAACGACATTTTACTGAAATCTTATGTCACCTCCCAGATATCTTTCAGCATCCCGGTGCTGCTGCCCTGGTTTCTGATTTCCGGGGCCTCCGATATCCTGCAGCTTTTACCGTTTGAAGCGCCCAAGAAATTTTTGGCCGCGCCTTCCGGACAGCTCATATTTTTTCTGGTATTCCTGATATTGACGGCCCTGACAGGTCCGGCAATCATCCAGAAATTCTGGCGATGCCGTCCGCTGGAGTCTGGTTATATCCGTTCACGCATCGAGGCGCTCAGCCAGAGGGCTGGCTTTACGTTCGCCAACATCGTTTACTGGCCAATTTTCGGGGGTCGCATGATCACCGCCGGCGTCATGGGACTGGTAAAATCCTTTCGGTATCTGCTTGTCACCGAAGCCCTGTTGCAGTTCCTGAATCCGGACGAAATTGATGCGGTTGTCGCTCATGAAATCGGACATGTGAAAAAAAGACATCTGTTGTTTTATCTGTTTTTCTTCGCTGGTTACATGATGATTTCCTACACGCTCTATGATGCGCTGTTGATAGTGATTCTGTACGTGCCGCAGCTTTATCGGCTCATGGAATATTTCTTATCGCAAGAGACAACGGCCAGTTCAGCGCTGTTCACAATGGGTACCATCCTGTCGTTTCTGATATACTTTCGTTATATTTTTGGATATTTCATGCGCAATTTTGAACGGCAGGCCGATGCCTATGTCTTTACGCTTTTCAACAGTTCGATTCCCCTGATCACCACGCTGGAAAAGATCGCTCTGACGAGTGGACAACCAGCGGATAAACCCAACTGGCATCATTTCAGTATTGCAGAGCGCATCGGTTTCTTGAAAAAGTGTGAACAGGATCGTTCATGGATTCAGCGGCATGACCGGAAAATTCGTCGCAGCATTACCGCGTTTCTGGCGGCGCTTTTGATATTCGGCGCTGTGGGGTACACATTGAGCTGGAGCGATACCGGGAAAAAGCTGAATTCCACACTGGCCGAAAGAATCCTTCTCCGAAAGATCGAAAAAGATCCTGAAAATCCGGCGATATACAATATTCTCGGCGATATCTACGTCTCGCAGAACAAACCGAAAGCCGCAATACGCGCCTACGAAAAAGCACTGGCGCTTCAACCGGACAATTTTTCGGTTCTGAACAATCTGGCATGGCTTTTGGCGACCAGCACAGATCCATCACTTCGCGATCCGCAGCGCGCCGCGTCACTGGCGGGACAGGCCGCAGAACTTCACCCCACCGCGCAAATACTGGATACCCTCGCCGAAAGTCTTTATGCCTGTGGCCGCTATGATGACGCCGTAACCATTGGTGAAAGGGCATTGAACCGGGCGGCAGAAAACCGCGGCTATTTTCAGAAGCAACTGGAAAAATTCAAGAGAGAAGCCGAGCGCCACCAAAAAGCGCAATCACCAAACGCCACCTGAAGAAGATATCTCTCTCAACCTGTTACGATTATTTGACAATTTTTAGTCCATCCACTACAATAAACTACATGAAATTACCAATTGTCGCCGTTTGTCAGTAACGATGAATGCCGTACTGTTCAATTGCTTAAAGATATCAACCGTACAAATCAATTAATGGGATATTTATGGGCATTCTGTCCTCAAATGCTTCTATAACGCGCTATCAGGTGCTGGGTCAGATTTCGGATCCGGTGATGGATACGCTGATTAAACTTCTTTCACAGCATACCATCGAGGAGATCGACGCGGAAAGCGTTGATAAATCAATTGGATGGACGTCGTTTGAAGATCCGTTCAAACCGGATTTTTCACAATCCAGCTTCGTGATTGGCGTCTATTTCTTGTTTTCGTTCCGGATAGATAAAAAAGCCATTCCCACCAAAGTCGTCGCCAAGCAATACCATATCGAATCGGAAAAACGCCTCAAAGAAAGCGGCAAAGAAGCATTGTCCAGAAACGAAAAAAAACAGATCAAGGAGGATGTCCTTCATGAACTGTCACTCAGAATTCCGGCAACGCCCAATGTCTTCGATATCCTGTGGAATTACGAGAAATCCACACTCTGGTTTTTTTCGACACAAAAATCGGCCAACGAAGAGTTTGAATCTTTTTTTACCAAAACGTTTAAACTCAATCTCATTCGACAATTTCCTTACACAGCCGCCATGAATGTTCTGACAGAAAACCAGAAAGATTTGCTTGACAGGCTGCCCCCATCTCGTATTGTGGAGTGATTCGTGTTAGATATTTCAGTTGCGTACAACCGATATAAATTTTTGGGCAATGAGTTTTTGTCCTGGCTCTGGTTCATTATGGAACATGAACCCGACAAACTCAATGCCGTTACCGGTGGAACGGTTCAGTTCACGATCGGCAATCGCATGGTTCTGGAGAATGCAGCGCATAACGCTTCAGAAACCGTTACTATCAAGGGGGATGACGCCGGGCTGGAAGAAGGCATTCTAGCGCTGAAAAAAGGCGCTTTCGTCACCGACCTGAACCTGATCATCACAGAAGATGAACAGCAATGGCAGTTGACCATCAAAGGGGAAAGCTTCAATATCACGGGCCTCAAAGTCCCTGAAACCGGCAAAATCGAAACCCGTGAAGACATCGAGGGCGCGGTCCTCGAAAAAATCTTTCTGTATGAAAAAATCGTGGGATGGCTCGATGCCGTTTACACGTTTTTTCTTGGCATAAGGCTGTCTTCGGAATGGGATGATGTTGTCATACCTCAAATCAAAAAGTGGATATCACAGTAACATCAGGTAATGCTGGTATCATCCATTACGAAAGGTATATTCGATGAAATTTACTCTGAAAAAGTCGAAAATTTTAGATGCCCTCTCCAAAATTCAGGGTATCGCCAACCGTAAAACCAAAGACGCCATTACATCCTGTGTGCTGATCAAGGCATTGGAAAACGGATTGAAATTTTATGTGACCGATTACGAAACCGGGTTCATCGGTTTTTATCCGGCGGATGTAGAATCTGAAGGCGCCATTCTGGTCAACGCAAAAAAACTGTTTGAAATCGTAAAAGATTTTCCTATCGAAGACATACTGGTAAATGAAGTTGAAAATTACTGGATTGAAATCGGCAGTAACAACATTCAGTACCATCTGGTAGGCATGGAGCCAAGCAATTTTCCGGAAATCCCCGAAATCGAGGAAATGCCTTTTATCGAAATCGAGGCGAAACATTTCAAAAAAATGGTGGACAAAACATCGCCCATTGCATCTCCCCCCGAAGACAGACGAGAACACATCATTGGCGTCTGCCTGGAAACATTCCAGAAAGACAATGAGAACTGGATAAAAATCATCTCGACAGACGGCAATCGCCTGGCAATTGTCGAGTTTCCCTGCACCAATGAAGCAGGTCTGACGCTGGGAAGATCCATTCTTATCAAGAAGAAAGGGTTTAACGAGCTTTCAAAAATAATCACCCCGGAAGGAAATGTGTCCATCGGTATTCTGGATAACAAACTGTTCATGAAACAACAACAAGAGACTGTCAGCGTTCAGATGCTGACAGGCAATTTCCCGGATTACGCCATGTTGATTGATAAAGAGAACGCCAAACAGATTGTCGTCAACAGACAGTTATTCATCATGACGCTTCGACGTATGTCCATTTTTTCCACAGAAGAATATAAGGGGATTATTTTCAATTTCAGTGACGATAAAATTGTCGTCAGTTCCACCAACCCGGAACTGGGCGAATCCAGAGAGGAAATGTTTGTCGAATGCCCATTCGACCACATCGAAATAGCCTTCAACCCCAGATACTTCATTGAATCCTTGTCGGCCATCGAAGATGAAAAAGTCATATTGAATATCACCAACGATCAGCGGCCATGCCTGATCGAGGGAGAAACCGATAAAAGCTATCTGTGCCTCATCATGCCGATGAAAATATGACGGCTTCGTAAAAAGCCCGCATCAGGACATGCGCGCCTTGCCTGCGAACTTTTTACAAAGCCGTCCGAAAAACAACTTTTTACAAGAGCATCAAAACAGGATGGCTTTTTCAAAAACAGGTATCATGACAGGAAAAAAATGGAAAATAGAACATATACCGCAGATAACATCAAGATTCTCGAAGGCCTCGAAGCGGTCCGCAAACGGCCTTCGATGTATATCGGCAATGTGGATATCGAAGGGCTTCATCATCTGGTCTATGAAGTTGTGGATAACAGCATTGATGAGGCCATGGCCGGATATTGCAACGACATCAAGGTAATCATTCATACCGACAACAGCGTCAGCGTCGAAGACAACGGACGGGGGATTCCGGTTGGTATCCATAAAAAAGAAAATGTACCCGCCCTCGAAGTGGTCATGACCCGGCTTCACGCCGGCGGAAAATTCGATGACAGTTCCTACAAGGTGTCCGGCGGTCTTCATGGCGTCGGCGTTTCCGTCGTCAATGCGCTGTCGGTATTTCTCGAAGTAGAAATCTACTCTGAAGGTCAAATCTATTATCAGACATACGCACGAGGCAAAAAAACCTGTGAACTCGAAATACGGGGAACCACCACCAAACGCGGCACCAAAGTTCATTTTTTACCAGATTCGGATATCTTCACCGTTACCACATACGATTTCGATATCTTGCTCAGAAGGTTGCGAGAGCTGGCGTTTCTGAACAAAGGCGTCAAAATTTCCATCGAGGACGAGCGCTCCGATACCCAAAAAGAGCTTGAATACAAAGGCGGTCTGGTATCTTTCGTAGAATATCTGAATCGCCGGAATACACCGCTTCATCCCCCGATCTTTATCGAAGGCGTCCGTAACGATGTCAGTATCGAAGTCGCCATTCAGTACAACGATACCTATAATGAGAAACTGTTTTCTTTTGCAAACAATATCAATACGATAGAAGGTGGCGCCCATCTTATCGGCTTCAAGGCGGCCCTGACCCGGACATTGAACCAATACACAACTGCAGGCAGCCTTCCCAAAAGTCTTCAGAGCAAAATCAGCGGTGATGATGTTCGGGAGGGGCTAACAGCCATTGTCAGTGTCAGGATCAAATCTCCCCAGTTTGAAGGGCAGACCAAAACAAAGCTGGGTAACAGCGAGGTCAAGGGTCTGGTAGAATCGCTGGTCAATGAAAAGTTGAATGTTTTTCTGGAAGAAAATCCAGCGATTGGCAAAAAGATCATTGAAAAGGCCGTCGAAGCGTCGCGGGCGCGCGAAGCAGCTCGCAGGGCCCGCGATCTTGCCCGAAGCAAGGGATCTCTTCTGGATTCAAGTCTTCCCGGAAAACTGGCGGAGTGTCAGAACTCCGATCCGAAACAACGTGAACTGTTTCTGGTAGAGGGCGATTCCGCCGGGGGTTCCGCTAAACAGGGGCGGGACCGCAAGTTCCAGGCCATTCTTCCGCTCAGAGGAAAAATTCTGAATGTGGAAAAAGCCAGATTCGACAGGGTCATCAAGAGCGAAGAAATCAAAAACATTTTCACCGTGCTGGGAACGGGCGTTGGCGCTGAAGACAACAAAGCGGACCAGATCCGTTATCATAAAGTCATCATTATGACGGATGCCGATGTGGACGGTTCGCATATCCGCACCCTGCTGTTGACATTTTTTTACCGTCAGATGCGGGAAATTATCGAAAAAGGGTATCTCTACATCGCTCAGCCGCCTCTTTTTCGGGTTGGAAAAGGGAATCAGGCCATTTACCTGAAAGATGAACGAGCGTTTGATGACTATATCCTGAACCGGGTCTGCCGTCAGAAAATTGTCCAGTCGGGTTCAGACGGCGTGCTGATTCGAGATCATGAGTTGTTGATGTTTATAGGAAATCTTTCTGAATATTATAAAAATTTTATATTTCACGATATTCCCCAAGAGATTATAGAATGTCTCGTCCGCGCCGGCGTTGCAGACAGA
>JAJYBO010000289.1 GCA_021778975.1 Deltaproteobacteria bacterium | reverse complement strand
TGCATGCTGTAACACAGGCGGGTTTCAGCCCCTGATCCACCCGATCCATACAATAATCGCACTTGACAACCTTGCCGATTTCCGGATTCCACTGCGGCGTTCCCCAAGGGCAGGCAGTGATACAGGTTTTACAGCCCACACACAAGGAATGATCCACAAAGACGATGCCGTCCTTAGACCGTTTCTGCATGGCGCCGGTGGGGCAAGCCGCCACGCACCATGGATTTTCACAGTGAAAACAAGGCATGAACACATAGGAAGCCCTGGGAAGACCACCGACAAATTTAGGGCCGATGGTAATCACCTGGCAGAGCTTGGGCCCTATGGGTAAAGACTTGTTGGTCTTGCACTGAACTTCGCAGCTATGGCAGCCGATACATTTTTTTTTGTCCTGAAACAGGTAATACTTGCTCATCATCCTTCTCCCTATGCCAGTTTCACCGTAACGAATGTGTCGTGAAGCGCCGGACTTCCGCCCACTCTGTCCGTGATATTTTCCTGAAGTACACTGTCAGAAAGCCCCTTGCCATAAGAGCGGGTAGCGAGCCTGGCTTCATGACCGAATCCGTGAAGCGTGAAAGCCGCTTCCGGATGAATCATATCCGTGACAAACGCCTTGATATTGCCAGACCCGCATGAAGAGCAGACTTCCAGCATGTCATTGGTTCGCAGTCCCAGTTCGGCGGCTTTCCGGGAATTGATCCACATCACGTTTTCAGAAAACAGTTCGCTCAGATACCGGTTGTTCTGGGTGGATATATGGGTGTGAACGGCGTTTCTGCCGACTACCAGCCGGAAGGTGTTCCCCGATAGTTTCGGCATGGATTCATACGGCGGAAAAGACGGAAATCCGGCGTTTTCAAGCAGCGATGACACCAGTTCAATCTTACCGGAAGGGGTTTTAAACTGAAGGCCATCTTTTCTATCCCAGAAAATCTGATCTTTCCCGTATGCGACAAACCCTTTGGCCTTAAAATCCTCCAGCGCAAATCCGGTAGGCTCTAGCTGCCAGCGCACCAGCTCCTCCATACTGTTATAGGGGAAGTACTGGCCGATACCGAGTCGCTCTCCGAGCTGCTTGAAGATCATGGCAGCCTCCCTCGTATCATATCGCGGCGCTACCGCCTGCTGGCGCAAAAACATCTGGGGTTTGAGGCCATTGGCCTGCTGGACGCAGTCGAGACGTTCCAGATACATGGATTCGGGAAGAATGACATCGGCATACCAGGCGGTGTCGCTGTAATTGACTTCGATGGCAACGACCAAATCCAGTTTGTTCAAGGCCGCTTTCATCTGATTTGTATCGGGAATAGACTTGAGTGGATCGAAACGGTTGGCGATCAGCGCCCGGATCGGATAGGGGTCATCATTTAAAATCGCCGGCGCCAGCATTTGCGGAACGCCATGCGCCGGATCCGGAAGCGGAAAATCGGGTGTCCCGACTTTATCGAACCGCGGAAGCGTTATTTTTTCAAAAGACTGCTCCGTCAGTTTTCTGGCCGGTTTCTTGCCCAAAGCACCAGGGCCTTTTTTGAAGAACATCCCGCCTTTGGCTTCGATGCTTCCCATCAGGACATTTAGAATCAGAATGGAGCGGCGCATATAGATTTCATTGATATGATGCGCACCGCGGTATCCGAAATGAAAAACGACCGATGGTTTCTGGCTGCTGATTTCACGAGCAAACTCGATGATTTCGGAGGCGGGGATGCCCGTTTCCTCAGCCGCCCATTGCGGGGTATAGGGCTGAACAAATTCCTGAAGTTCGGCAAGTCCTGTAACCCAGCGATCCACATACGCGGCGTCATACAGGCGCTCTGACAAGATAACATGAATCAGCGCGTAGTTAAGCGCCAGATCCGTTCCGGGCCGGATCATCCAGTATCTGTGCGCTTTGGTCGCCGTCACCGATACCCTGGGATCAATATAGGTCAACTTGGCACCGGCAGAAAGCGCATCCATCAAATTGTTGACTTCCTTGACGGAAATCGCCTCAAACATATTGCGGCCATACAGCACGATGTGCCTGCTGTTTTTCATGTCCGCATTCATCTGAGCATCGGTATATCCGAACAGGCTGCGGCAAGCCGTGTTGACCGATCCCTTGCAGAGCGCATCGTGGGTAAAATGATTCGGGGAACCGATGGCTTTCATGAATGTTTTGCTGACATGCGTCGCCAGATTGGTACGCTCTCCCAGCACCACACTCTGCGCACCATGCGTTTGTATGACCTGTTTCAGTTTATCGGCCACATAATTCAAAGCTTCGTCCCAGGTGGCTTTCCGCCATTTTCCTTCCCCACGTTCGCCGGTTCGAATCATAGGAGACTGAACTCTCTCTGTATCGTAAAGCAGCGAAATTCCTGCCGCTCCACGAGGGCACAAACTGCCTTCCATACCGGGAACATAAGGATTTCCCTCGATCCACTTCACCTGCCCCGCCTCAACCTGAATCTTGATGGGACAGCGAATGGAACACATAAAACACAGACTGTATATGTCTTTCATCATATAACTCTCCAGTCATGCGGATACACATTACAAAGGCAGGAGCGGTCATCTCTTGCCGTAATTCTCCTGCCTTTGGCGCGTTATCCGCATGTTGTTGACATTGACGGCTTCGTGAAAAGCCCGCATGCTGCGTTGCGCTGTCTCCTTAGTAAAGCCCCAGAAGATTGAGCGCCAGAATCACCATACCGGCGCTGGCAATGCGTTTAACTGTTAGCGGGCTGACTTTTTTGGCGATTTTGGGAGCGATATATCCGCCCAGGATCGCCGCAGGAAACATGATCAGAAAAAACGTCATATCAAAATTGCCGAACTGGTAATGGCGCATGGTACCCATCATGGTATTGAAAAAAATAGCCGTCAGAGAACTGCCGACCACCAGATACATGGGAAGTCCCAGCCCTACAGACATGAGCGGCACCATGAAAGGGCCTCCACCGAATCCAAACATGGATGAAACGATTGCCAGCAGAAACGCGCCGATACATCCGAAAACGATATTAACCTTAAATTCCTGACCCCAGAATTCAACGACCATAGTATTGACTCCTCTTATCACTG
>JAJYBO010000288.1 GCA_021778975.1 Deltaproteobacteria bacterium | reverse complement strand
GTCCTTAAAATCTTTCCATCCGGGCCTGTTCCCCATTTGAAGATTGAAAAACTTGATTTCTTCACAATTCAATGCGCCTCCAGGTTCAATACCAATCGAATCACTGATCTGAAGCGGCCGGATAAACATGTGATACGGATCTTTGCCGCCAATGGATTTCACTGCCGCGCTGAACTCTCTGAATTTTTGGGGGGATGGCAATCGGGATTTGTCCAATGTGGTCCACAACGCGGTATGAATGGCGCCTTTGAGAGAACTTCCCGCCATGAATGGCTGCCCACAGGCGTTTTTCAAAAACCGCCGGATGCTGTTGGGAACGGCAACGCCTTTGATCGGCAGTGAATACCGGACAGGGGCATTGATTCGATAATTTTTCATTAACCGCTGAAGGTCAATTGTCTTGCCAAGATCATTGATGGCCAGCGGATACTCCGACAGACTCTCCAGAAGGCTGTCAAATTCGATGACATCCATTGACCCTGTTTTGGAAATATAGTCCATATTGAGTTGTAATTCGACGCCGTCGCCAATATGCAGCGGCGTCAACAGCTCGACTTCCCATGTCTGTGTATTCTGATTTGTCGTCATCATGAAGTCGCCTCAAGATAAGGAGGTTGAACGCAGGGAACAAACAATGCCCTGAAATCCCTGGGGGCAGAATGGTTCAACGACAGTTTGTTTTTCTCCCGGATATTGGCTGGCAGCATTTCCACCACACGGCCCTTGGGTTTTCCACTAAAATACGATCCTTCCGTAAAAACACGAATGGGGGGCCTGCCGAGAGTGGAATTCGTGATCCATCCGGAACGGGTTGAAAGCCCATATGCCGTGATACGGGTCAAGGTTTTCAGATCGTCGTCATTTCCCGGATTGAACAGGGATAGGGAAACCGCTCCTTTCGCCTTTTCGGGCGACGCCATTTTAAAATCATTTTCTTCCCGGATTGAAAAATGCCCCAGTCCGGAACTTCTGTCCGCACCGATGCCGGAATCTCCCAGAAAAGCAAGGGAAGCCCTGAAAGCATCCAGGCGGGATTTGTCTATATTGGCAATCAGATACAACCCGCTCTCCGGTGCAAAAAACTGAAGCGCAAAGAAAAACAGACCGCCGTCATTCCGAATTCCCAGTCTGTCCACACAGACGCGCTGACGTTCACTTTGCAGCCATCCCTGATAATTTTCCAGATCTGGATTGGCCTTTAATTCCTTCCGAGATAAAACCACACCGCATGAAAGACTGACAACGTCATGAAAATCTATCTCTTTCCCTGAAAGAACTTTTTCGAATATTTCCTGAGATACCCATCGAACCCCTTTGATGGCTTTACGCTTTTCAATATCTACTCCCTTCCAGATACGCCACACAGGCATTGGAAACAACAGCACCTTTCCGATATAGGGAAACGCCGAACTGATTCGATATGGCGGATCCAGAAAAAAGCCAGTGTCAGCATCATTTGGAAACAAAACAGACCACGAGATCGCCATCGCAGCACACAGGGTATCGGACCGGATGAAATCATCCGCGACTTCCGGCTCACCCGACCCTTTGGAATCCACATGGAGCGCAGATAAAAATTTCAGTTTGAACACACGCATAACGCCTCCTTCCAACGGAAAAGACTATTGCTGCTGTAACGTATCCGGAACGCTTATCTCTGACGGATGTGCAATGCGGTTATTGCGATAATCGTCGGCACTTTTTTCCGTAATGGGATTGACCTTGAATCGAACCCTGCCATATCCACGGCTGCCATGCCCGCCAAGGTAGTCATCCTGCAAGAGATCCATACAATTGAATACGGCCTTGATATACGCATCTTCATCGTCATTTTCGTAGATATTCAAAATCATTTCAAATCCGAACTCTGCACCAGCCGGCACACGTTCTATCTGCCTGGGAATCGCCCGCGATGTAATACGATCAATGGCGACTTCGGTTTTAACTTCCGTCATTGGCATGTCTGTATTTCTGGCTTTTTCGAGGGTCTCCGGATTCATCAATCGCGCATCCCGAACAATGAGACGCTGGGGAACGATATCCTCAAGTTGATACCCATTCTGTTTGTCAATGGGCAATCCAAACAACCGGGTTGACAGTTGAGTCGGCAATGTGGATGGACCGGCAGAACTCAGGGTGATACCACCTGCCATCATCCCTCCAAGTTCATCAACATGATGCAATACGCTGTTATTTCCCTCGAATTTGATGGTCATTTCGCGGGTCATTCGCTCCAGCAGGCTTCGCATTTTCCCTTTGAGAGAAGAACCGGGAATATATGGATAGTTGGTCAACGGATCACGAATAACGATATGATCGGCGCCACCGATGCTCATTTCCGTCGAGTTTCCACCAATGTGCAAACCGGTCAGAACCGTCAATGTCCCTGAAATAAAAATGCGCTTCTTGAACCCAATACCGGATGATGTACTCATGATTTATTTTCCTCCTTCTGCTTTGTGATAAGCCAGGATTGCTTCAAAAAAACGACAGAAATTCTGAAACCGTATTTTTTTCTCTGCCACCAGATCAATCGCATCGCTTAATATGTCTTTCAATATGCGAAGCCCCTGAACATCCTTGTTTCTGCCATAAGCATAAGCCAGTTTGGGTTTAAGAAGAATCAACTTTGGCAGGACATCTTCTCTGTCCCCGATCATATCGAGCTTTTTAACCGTACCATACACATTTCGAATCTGAGATGTTGTCAAATGAGGTTTACTTTCCAATGTTTTTTTAGCAGCGGCTTCGGCTATTGAAACCATTTTGGCAGGATTCTTTCCATCCAGAATTTCCTCAAGATCACTTTTGCTGACCTTATATGTGGTTTCGTACGAATTCTCACGATGGGATTCACCATACGATGAATTCTTCCTTTGCTGCTGATTATAATTTGGCATTATTTTCCTCCTTTTCCACGATGTAGATAGTCCGTCCAGCGCAAGGGCATCATCAGCCAGTTATATACGGGTAATGTTGCTTCTTCGCCGCGATACAGGTCTGCAAACAGAATTTCCGACCATTCCTTGATAATTTTATCGTCGTTTCTGAACCGTCTGCGTAATTCCTGAATCCGTGGCATTATA
>JAJYBO010000287.1 GCA_021778975.1 Deltaproteobacteria bacterium | reverse complement strand
GGCGATGAAAGGGTGTTGTCGCTGTGTGGCGCCATTTTAAACCGGCAAAAGCTGATCCGCTGTGAAAGCTGCGGTGCGGTTATGGGGACATCCCGATATTTGGAATACATCCTCAACAGACACCAAAAGGTCATTCAGGTTCCGGAAAACCGCACGCTTTGTTACCGCTGCACCAGAAAAGCCATTGCCGGATATGCCGCACAGCGGTGGCTGCCGCTGCGTAGCTCATAATTTGCCGCTTACGAGAGCATCAAATGTGTTCGAAAAAGGTGGCATCAGGATGCTGCCATTTGCTTCAAAATAAGCTCTGAGCCGGTGCATCTCGGCGCGCTCCCACTGTGTCAGCGCGCCGCCGCCCAGTTTTTCGCCCCAGTACCCATTGGCAATGACGGTGGAGATCGGCGCTATCCAGGCGATCAGGGCATCCGCGGCGCCACATTGAAGGTACATGCTGATATCGTTTATCAGCAGTATATCCCGATTACTGGTATCTCGGAGCCTGTGAAAAAGGCCATTGATAGCCTTCCAGTTGTTGCGGGCTTTTTCTATAGCCTCCGCTTCGGTGGCCGAACTCAGGCGGGGCGCTTCAAAATATCCGTCCAGATACAGAACGGATTCGCCCTCAGGACAGAAAATTTTACCGCCCACCCCCGGTAATCCTTTCTGTCTTGCCAGCGTTTCGGGGATTGTTGGCGCCATATCTACAACCGCTGTTCGATTTCCATGACCCTGAAGGCACAGCGCCTTCAGGACGCTGCCGGTCAGCGTGGTCTTGCCGGAATTGATATCCCCCAGTATCAGGGTTTTGGTGTTTAAATAGGGATTAACGTCCATTTTTGATGCCCTCGTAAAAAGTCGAATTTCGGACGGCTTTGTAAAAAGTTCGCAGGCAAGGCGCGCAAATCCTGAGGAGTGATGCGTACTTATGGTACGCCGCAACGACGAAGGATGCAGCGCAACGCAGCATCCGGACTTTTTACGAAGCCGTCATTTTTGCCTTTTGGTAGAGCGTCATCAAGTTGCATCAGAAAATTTTTCATGGTTTCTATCGTCGTTTCAGGCGCTTCATTATGCGGTACATGCCTGCAATTTGGAATCATGGCTGTCTGTAATTTTCCGGAAACTTTGGACGCAATGGCGCGTACCTGATCGCTGGAACCATATTGATCGTCAATGCCCTGCATCACCAGAAGTGGGCATTCTATGGATGGCAGCAAATATTCGATATTCCAGTAAGCAAATCCGTAACTTACCCAGATATCATGCCATGCCTTGAAGATTGAATCCGTTTTGTCTCCGTGATAATCGGAGAGTCTTTTCAATTTACCGGCCTGAAAAGCCCTGCCTGCCATCTGAATGGCATCCACCGTCACCGCTTCGACAAAGACATGCGCCGCTTCGGTAATGACCGCCTGCAACATCGGGGGCTTTTCCGATGCGTGGATTAGAGCGATGCTGCCGCCATCAGAGTGCCCGACCAGGACATACGGCGTTTCCGGTATCAGGCGAGAAAGAACTTCCGGCAGTTCGATCAACGCATATTCGTGCATAAAGTGGATGGTTCGGGGCTTTACCAGCGCCGATGACCTGCCGTGTCCCAGACGGTCATATACGAGACCCCGCCAGCCGGTCGCACGGCACAGGTCTTGGGGAAAGGTTTTCCACATGGGGGTACAGCCCAGTCCCTCATGAAGAAAAACTATGCAGGGGGCGTGTCTATCGCCGTCTATCCGTTCGTAGTAGATTTTGCTGTTGTAAATATTGAGTGTTTTCATGAAAAAGTTTTAAGTGTCAGGTGATTTCCAACATATACTGCAAACGGGAACAATCTGCGCTTTTTGAACCCCCACCCCACCCCTGCCCCGCTGTAGTAGGGGCGATCCTTGCGATCGCCCTCTGGCAACATGAGATTCAGGGCAAACACAAAGTTCCCCCCTACGGTATAATAATTCATGCAAGTTGTCTCATCCCTCGATATGGCATATTTTATGTGTCATTCAGCACGATGTCTGTGAATTTCATTTTTGACCGCCATTCCCAGTTTTTTCAGCGTGTAAGGCTTTTTGATATAGCATCCGGCGCCGAGACGCTGGGCTTCATGAACCTTTTCAGATGCTGAAAAACCACTGGCGATCACCGCTTTTTGTCCCGGATGTTGCGCCAGAATTTTTTGGTAGGTTTCGAGACCGTCCATACCCGGCGGCATAATCATATCCATGACCAGGAGCGACATGGAGGTTGTCTTCAGATATTCTATGGCCGCTTCTCCACTGGCGACCGCATCCACCGAGTAGCCCAGTTTTCGGAGAAATTGCATGGCGATATGTCGCTGTTCTTCGATATCGTCCACCACCAGTACGGTTTCGCCATTTCCGGTGTAGGATTCGATGGATACCGGGGATTCCTCCTGCGCCGGTTGCTGACGGGTAAGAGGGAAATACAGCGTGAACATGGCGCCTTCACCTTCGATGCTCTGAATATCAATGTATCCGTGATGATCTTTGACCGTTCCCCATACCACCGCCATTCCCAGTCCGGTTCCGCTTCTGCCCATTTTCTTTCGGCTGAAAAAAGGCTCGAAAATTCTTTCCATATCCTCTTTCGGAATCCCCGTTCCTTCATCTGTAATGGACAGACGGACATAGTCACCTTCTTGAACGTCTTCGTAATCGCCGATAGGGGCATCCACATACCCATTTTGGGTGGCAATGACAATCTTTCCGCCATTGGGCATGGCTTCCGCCGCATTCGTCACCAAATTCATGATCGTCTTGGCGAGATGCACCGGAGAGCCAAGAATGTTGCCGAGATCGGGTTGCAGCGACAGCTCGACATGGATATCCGGATGGTATGACGCCATTTTCAGGAATTCCGGACTTGTTAAATAGTTGTTGACAATCACATTCAGATTGACAATTTCGGAAACCATAATACCTCTTCGGGACAGCGTCAGAAGATCCTGGACGATCGCGGCGGCTCTTTCTCCGGACGCCATGATGTTCAGAAAGATTTCCCGCAGTGGGTGGTCTTCGGGCATTTCCAGCAGAACCAGCTCTGGATAGCTGACGATTCCGGACAGGATATTGTT
>JAJYBO010000056.1 GCA_021778975.1 Deltaproteobacteria bacterium | reverse complement strand
CCTCAATGACATACCGGCGTAATGCCCTATGTTACGCCGTCATGCCACCTGCCCGAATATATCCCATTTTATCGGCGACCTCGCCCCAAAGCCCACCGCTGTCATACAGCTCCCGTCATTGCCGTATTCCCCTTTTTATACTTTGAACGGTTATCAACTGGGCTTCCTTTATCCCCTCCCCAGCGGGGGAGGGTCGGGGTGGGGGTTACCGTTCGAAGTATTCAAGAGCATCATACTTCGATCTTGCGTTCATTCGATTTGGAACGGGGGCGTCAGATTTGCTACAGACTGCTGTCGCCGCTGACAGACGGCTTCACTGGTCGCAGATACGGAGAATCTTCTTCCGGATCGTCCCGGACCAGCCCCGCCTTTTCAAAGGCTCGAAACGTTCGGTTGCGCATTTCGTTGGCCTGAATCTGGTAAAGGGTTTCCCGACATTTTGAATAAATATCGAACGCCATCAGGCAAAGATCATCCACCCTGGATGCAAAATCCAGGAAATCTTCCATCATGTGAGGATCCGTAATTTCTTTTTCAAAGATTTCTTTGACGATTTTCTTGAGAAACAGAATGAAGGACGTGGCCTGCGAGGGGGTGAAGTTTTGAAGCGCCCGAATGCGAATGATCGGATCCAGAAAGGAATTGATCGCTTCAGGGTCTCCTCCGTGAAGCAGAACATCGAACAGGGCGTCCAGCCCATTATGTGTGGTATTTCCGACCGGATTCGCGAATTGATTCTTCTGGCGTTTCAAAAACTGAGCTGTTTCTCCCGGATATGTGTTTACGACTTCGTCAAACCAGCGTTTGACCACATCGGCTTTCCGCTGAGACAACAGTTTGTTGAGTTGCATAACAAAAATAAGCTCCCTGTACGTGATATCGTGGCCGTGTTTTTTACGTGAACCGTAAAAATCGAATTCATTAAAGGACTGCCTATAGACAACTTGAGATTTCATGTCAATAAGAAATGACAGCCTGCCCGCAAAACGAAATCTGTTGTCGATTTGCGCTGCTTTCGATATATAATGGCGGCTGTTGTTCACATCGTCGCGATTTATGTGACCGAATATTTCATCCGACACAGACCCAGGAGGCTTTTTATGACACAGCCAATCAACAGTTTCGATACCCGAAAGATACTGAAAACTCAGGAGGGTCCGTTCACTTACCACAGTCTGGATGCACTTCAAAATAAAGGGGTTTCCAACATTGACAGACTACCTTACTGCATCCGGATTCTTTTAGAAAATCTCTTGCGGCATGAAGACGGCGTGCTGACGACATCTGCGGATATAGAAAAAATGGCGGCATGGACGCCCGACGGCGGTAATGCCGGAGAAGTTCCATTTATGCCGGCGCGGGTGTTGCTTCAAGATTTTACCGGCGTTCCGGCGGTAGTGGATATGGCCGCCATGCGGGATGCGGCGGAGCGACTATATGGCAGGCCGCTCGCCATCAATCCCCGAATTCCCGCCGAACTCGTCATTGACCATTCCGTTCAGGTGGATGCTTTCGGATCCGATATGGCGCTTTCCCGAAATACCGAAATGGAATATCTGAGAAACGCCGAACGCTACACTTTTCTGCGCTGGGGACAGAAAAGTTTTCAGAACTTCAGCGTCGTACCGCCTTCAACCGGTATTTGCCATCAGGTCAACCTGGAATATTTGGCCAGGGGCGTCTGTATAACCGAAGACGCCAAAGGAAAGACCGCTTTTCCGGATACCGTGGTGGGGCTGGATTCTCATACCACCATGATTAACGGGCTGGGGGTTCTGGGATGGGGCGTCGGTGGCATTGAAGCTGAAGCCGTCATGCTGGGCAGGCCCTATTATCTGCTGACGCCACAGGTGGTGGGGTTCTGTCTGAAAGGAGCGCCGCCTGCCGGAACAACCGCCACAGATTTGGTGCTGCACATCACCCAGATACTGCGCAAGAAAGGCGTTGTAGGTAAATTTGTGGAATTTTACGGCCCTGGTGTTTCCTGTCTCAGCCTTGAAGACCGGGCGACCATCGCCAACATGGCTCCAGAATACGGCGCCACCATGGGATTTTTTCCGGTGGATGAAAAGACCCTCGACTATTATCGGCTCACCGGAAGACCGGAAGACCGGATTCGTCTGATCGAAGCCTATTTCAAAACCCAGGGGCTTTTCAGGAGCGATACATCACCGGCGCCAATGTACAGCGACAGCGTATCACTTGACATGCAGCATGTCGAACCCAGCCTGGCTGGCCCCAAACGGCCTCAGGACAGAATCTCCCTTCGCCAGATAAAACCTCTTTTCGAAACCATGCTGGCGGAGACCTGCGGTTCAGATCCCCAACATTTGAAGAAGACCGAAGCATGGGAGCATGAGGGCGGCAGTCCCCTGCCGGCGCCGTCATCCTCTGACTGCGCCCTGCCGACACCGTCAGGATTTCCGGTACAGATGGACGGTGTTGAGTTTCGCCTGAATCATGGCGCTGTGGTCATCGCCGCCATCACAAGTTGCACCAACACCTCCAACCCGTCCGTGTTGATAGGCGCCGGTCTTCTGGCCCAAAAAGCGGTGGAACGCGGGCTATCGGTGAAACCCTGGGTCAAAACCAGTTTTGCGCCCGGCTCCAGAGTGCCTGTTGATTATCTGAAAGCCGCCGGCCTGTTGGCGTACCTGGAACAACTGAAATTTCATCTGGTGGCATTCGGATGCACAACCTGCATCGGCAACAGCGGTCCGCTGCCAGACCCCGTTGCGCAGGTCGTCAAAGATCACGATCTGGTCGTTGCATCCGTTTTGAGCGGCAATCGTAATTTCGAGGGCAGAATCAACCCGTTGACACGTATCAACTATCTGGCGTCACCACTGCTGGTGGTGGCCTGCGCGCTCACCGGTACGGTTGATATTCAGTTTGACGCTGATCCCATCGGTATCGGCAGCGATGGCCATCCGGTTTTCCTGAAAGATATCTGGCCGAGTTCCGAAGAAATTCAATCCACGGTCGCGGCATGTGTCAGCGCTGAAAGATATCGGACGGCTTACAACACCGTCTTTGAGGGTGACAGCCGCTGGCGCTCTCTGCCAACGCCCCAGGACGCGCGGTATCGGTGGGATGCCGCTTCCACCTACATCAAGGAGCCGCCTTTTTTCCAAAACATCACCCCAGATGCCCGGCCACTGACAAATATCCACGGAGCGAGGGTACTGGTGCTTCTCGGAGACAGCGTCACCACCGATCATATTTCTCCGGCAGGCGCCATTCCGGCCCAAAGTCCGGCAGGGCAATATCTGATCGGTCAGAACGTCGCCCCGGCGGACTTCAACGCTTACGGCGCGCGTCGCGGCAATCACGAGGTGATGATGCGGGGTACATTCGCCAATATCCGCCTCAAGAACCGATTGACGCCAGATGTGAACGGCGGCTGGACATTGTGGCAACCAGACGACCGTCCGGCGGAACGCATGTCTGTTTATGACGCTGCCATGGCCTATCAGAAAACGAGTACGCCACTGATCGTCATCGCCGGTAAAGAGTACGGCGCCGGAAGTTCACGGGATTGGGCAGCGAAAGGTGCGTTGCTGCTGGGAATTCGAGCGGTGCTGGCGGAAAGTTTCGAGCGCATCCATCGCAGCAATCTGGTGTGTATGGGGGTGCTGCCGCTTCAGTTCAAACCAGGAGACAACCAGGAATCTCTGAAACTGGATGGTACGGAATGTTATGATATAACCGGCATTGCCGCCGATCTTTCTCCGCAAAAAGAACTCCGGATATCGGCGCATCGCGCTGACGGAAAAACCATCGAGTTCCGGGCGATCGCCCGGCTCGACTCACCGGTTGAAGTGACGTATTATCAGCACGGCGGCATATTGAACTATGTCCTGCGCCATCTCGATATTGGATAAAATCTGATGCGTTATGACTGCATTCAGGTAATGCTCGCGGCGTGCGTGCGGGTCAGCGCGCTGTAAATACTCAGAAGGCGTGACGGCAGCTCCCGAACATCGGAAAGCACACTGTGATGTACGGTTCCATAGAGATCGTCCAGCCGTGTATCGCAGGCCATGTTGACGGTGATGGCGTAAGTGTGAATCTGGCGGGAAAGGGCTTCGGTAATGGCTTTTCGGGTGTCTCCGATGGCGTAGTCCTGTTTATACCCCACATCGTTGGGGAAACCGTCTCCTAACAGGATCAGAAGCTTGACTCTGGACGTCATGGCGTCCAGACAGGCGGCGGCGTGGCGGATGGCGGCGCCCATGCGGGTGCTTCGCTGCGGCGTCAGCCCGCTGATGCGACGGCGCACCGTATCGTTCAGGGATTCGTCAAAATTCTTGATATGATAATAATCCACCGCCAGTCGCCCGTTTCCGGAAAAGCCCGCCACCGCAAAATTGTCTCCAAGAATATGAAGGGCTTCGCAGAACAGCACCGCTGACTCCTTTTCGATGCGCAGCACCGTTTCGCCTCCATCCGGCAGTAAGCCGTTTATGGAATTTCCGGTGGAGCGGGAAACATCCATGAGCAGCAGAGCCGCCACATCCCGCTCCTGCTTGAGCCGTTTGATGTACAACCGGTCGGACGGGATATGGCCGGATTTACGATCCAGCACAAAGTCGAGCATCGCGCGGTAATCGAGTTCATCGCCTTCGGTCCAGTTGCGAAGTAGTTTCAGACCTTCCGGTTTCATCAGTTCAAAGGCGTAGCGGATCTGGCTGACCAGTTCTCTGTAGCGTTGCAGGACGCGGTCATAAAAATGGGCGTCTGCGCCTTCCACACACCGATCCACCACCCGCGTATAGTGATCCAGATAATCGCTGTGAATACAGTCCCATTCCCGATACCAGGCGGCCGGCGCCGCATCCGGAATACCGGTGTCGGAAGGGGGGATCACATCCGACAAATCCAGCCCTGAAATATTCACGATGGCTGTTGCAGATGTCTCGGCGACATCCGGACGGCCGGAATTGCGGACCAGATCAAGAAGGTCTTCCCGGCGGATATCGCCGTCATGTCGTTTCAACAACTTGCGGACATCGGATTTATAGACACGAACGCCTTTCTGGAGCAATTTGTCCTTGAGCATCGCCGCGCTGGACTCGGTCGCCGCATCCAGCGCCATATCAAACCAGGGTCTGAGGCCAAAAGGGGTTTTCAGCGGGCGATACGTTGCCCTGGAATTCATATGCGGCAACGCCGCGATATCCGCGTACGTTTTCCAGACCAGGACGGCGCTGTCTTCCACGCGGGATTCCGGATGAACCGTCCGATCAAAAGCATGTATGACGGCCTCACCGCCAGGAACCTTCACAGAGGCGCCCAACGCGATATTCAGATACAGCGATGCGGGCGGCCCGGCGTTTTCCGTGTTTGAATACAGCATCATCGCTTCTTTCAGAAACAGGGAGAGTACCCGATGAACAATACCGGGATATCGCTGTTTCAAAATGATCCGTATCCGGCCTTCCTCGAAAATAGCCAATAAATCCGCGGCAAGTGCAGGATTGGGAAACATTTCGTAAAAACGGTGCGTATCCGAAACAGCACCGGATCCCGGAAGCATCGGGGTTCTGTTTTCCGGACCGTCTGGAATCGGGGCTTTTCCCGTATGCTGCCGGATAAGGTCGGTCGCCATTTCGATATCGAAGTCGTATGTTCCGAATTCATGGTGGCAGGCTTCAAAACGGGTCAGACATTTGTACAGATTGCGGTTTTCAGCTCTGTCGCTGAAATGCTCGATTTCATCGGGCAGGCAGATATGGTTCCCCTGTGAACAGGCCAGAATCGCGGCGTCATAGGGTAAACCGGCTGTAAGAGGCGATTCGGACATGGGCTGTACGGAAAGCCCAGCGCCGGTTCTGGCCTGAAGATAGCGGTTCAGTTCGCGCCGGACCTGTGAAAAAGACACTGCCACCTGAAGAGCCTCGGCAGTTTCCCGGGCAAGGCGGGATTCCAGCGACAAAAACTGTATGCCCGAAGCATGATTCTGGTGATAACGGTTCAGCCCGTCGGCCACAAAGGCGCCCAGACCGCCGGTATTTAGAATGCCAAGCCCCCGCTCCATGCCGTCCAAAAAACTTTCCGCCAGTGATGGACTGACACCGGCGATGCGGGTAAGCTGTTCAATCTGAAAACACCTTCGGGACTTCGGAAATGAAATCGCTGCTTTTGAAAGAAGATGACAGAGATGTTTGCACTGATTGTAAGACAATTCGGGAGAAAGCGTTTGCGTCAGCAACGTCATGAACGCTGCGGCCGACGGCGTATCCCCGGCTTTCAGAAGTGCTGACAGGGTTTCGAACGGGTTTTGCAGGGTATAAGCGCCGATCTTTTGGAGAGCCTCCGCCGTGTTCATAAATCGCCCGATCAAATTGCGATCTTCCGTCCGGATAACGGGAAGCAGATGTATCGCCATGATCCGGCCAAGAAACGCGCTTCTGGCGCCGGCCTCACGGATGCAGGCGCGATACATTTCAAAAAGATCGGCGGCGACAAGTCCGGAAAGTTCAATAAGACCGGCGGCGATGGCGTGCCCCAGGGCGGTTTCTTGAGACAGCCCCCAGATGGTGTCATTGACAATGACCGCGAGTTCTTCTTCGGAGATCGGCGGAGCATGATGTTTCAGTTCCTCCTGGACGATAACCGCGGTTTCCGGATCCGCCGTGAAGAGCAGAGACATCGGCGTATCACGGAATATCATGCCGATACCTGATTACTGAATATGAACGCCACCATTTTCTCCAGCCCCCGACAATCAGCATTTTCTTCCATACATGCCGCATACAGATCAGTGTAATATCTGGCTGAGAAACAATCTGGTTCTCTCATGTTGCGGATGGTCGAAAAATTCGCCAGGGGTATTGGATTCGACAATCCGCCCAAAATCCATAAAAAGCACCCGGTGGGCCACGCTTTTGGCAAATCCCATTTCGTGAGATACTACGATCATGGTCATGCCTTCCTGGGCAAGACGAATCATGACATCCAGAACTTCCTTGACCATTTCCGGATCCAATGCGGATGTCGGTTCATCGAAAAGCATGATGTCCGGCTTCATACACAGACTCCGGGCGATGGCGACACGCTGCTGCTGCCCCCCTGAAAGCTGCCCCGGATACTTTCGAGCCTGTTCAGCGATGCGTACCTTTTCCAGATAATACATGGCGGTTTTTTCGGCTTCGGATCGAGGAATTTTTCGCACCCACACAGGACCTAACGTCAAATTTTCAAGAATCGTCAAATGCGGAAACAAATTAAAGTGCTGAAAAACCATGCCGACTTCCGCTCTTATTTTTTCTATATTCTTGATATTATTGGTTAGTTCGGTTCCACTCACGACAATCCGCCCGCGCTGGTGTTCTTCAAGCCGGTTGATGCAGCGGATCAAGGTGGACTTTCCGGATCCCGACGGGCCGCAAATCACGATCCGCTCTCCCCTGTGAATCTTTAGGTTGATCCCTCTGAGTACATGAAAATCGCCGTACCACTTGTGGACATCGGTAAATTCAATCACAACATCGGACTCGGAAACCTCTGGTTGTGACGCTATATGTGAATCCATGAAATCTCCATAATAAAATGCCGCTGTCCCTCTTGTTCACCAACACGGCGATGATCAGGACGCCTCTTGTCCGTCTAAACCCCCAGTTCGCGTTCCAGTCGTCTGCTGTAATTGGACATGGTGTAACAGCAAACAAAATATATACAGGCCAGAAAAATAAAGGCTTCGCTGGAAAACCCCATCCACTCCGGATTGGCCAGTACGGACTGTGTGGTCTTGAGAATATCGTACAAACCGATAATAACCACCAGCGACGTATCCTTGAAGGCGGAAATCAGGATGCTGACAGACGGTGGAATGACGATTTTAAGGGCCTGCGGCAGCACGATCAGTCTCATGGTCTGGACATAGTTGAGACCAAGCGTTTCGGCAGCCTCGTATTGTCCTTTGGGAATGGCCTGAAGCCCTCCCCGCACCACTTCGGCGATATAGGCGGCGGTAAACATGATGATGGCCACCTGCGCCCTCAGGATTTTGTTGATGGTCACACCTTCCGGCAAAAACAGCGGGAAGATGATCGCCGACATAAAGAGCATACTGATCAGGGGGATACCGCGTATGAGTTCGATATAAACGATACTGAGGATTTTGATGGCCGGCATTTTGGATCTGCGTCCCAACGCCAGAAGCACCCCCAGCGGATAGGCGGCGGCAAGGCCAAATATCGCCAGAAGCAGGGTCAGTGGCAATCCTCCCCACTGGGTGCTTTCAACCGGCGTCAACCCCAGAACGCCTCCCTGCATCAGCACCGCCATGCAGCACAGCCCGGCACCCCAGGCATAAAGAAGCCATTTTTTCCAGAGACGGCGGTTCCGGCTGATCAGAAGAAGGCATACCAGTACCAGCATTGCGGTAGATGGCCGCCACTGAAGGTCATACGGGTAAAATCCAAACAAAATAAACCGGTAATTTGCAGAAATAACGGACCAGCATGCGCCGGCGGCATTTCGGCAGGCGACCGATGTAGAACCCCACAGGCTGTTGACAAAAAGCCAGCGAATCAACGGCGGCCCCACATACCAGAGAAACAGCACGATAACGATTGTCAGCAGGGAATTGAACACCCCATTGAACAGATTCATCCTTATCCATCCAATGATACCGACGCGGGTAAGCGGGGGAGCGATATCATCCATCGTCGTTTCTTTCATCAGATCATCCATTTTGGCATTTGGAATTTGTCATCGTTCAACCAGGGCTATTTTTCCGTTATACCAGTTCATAAAAGCAGATGTCAGAAGACTGAAAACCAGATAAACCGTCATAATCATCGCGACGCCTTCAATGGCCTGCCCTGTCTGATTGATCGTCGTGTTGACCACGGAAACGAAATCGGGAAAGCCAATGGCCACCGCAAGAGAACTGTTTTTGGTAAGGTTCAGCATCTGGCTGGTTACCGGGGGGATGATGATGCGAAGTGACTGCGGCAGAATAACCAGATTCAAGGTCTGCCAGGGTTTGAGGCCCAGCGACATGGCCGCCTCTTTTTGCCCCTTGCTGACGGCCTGAATGCCCGACCGAACGATTTCAGCCACAAAGGCAGCCGTATATAGCACCAGCCCCAACAGCAGGGCGGTAAATTCCGGGCTGACCGTAACGCCTCCTGAGAAGTTGAACCCCGCAAGGTGCGGTACATTCATGGCGATCGGAGCGCCGCCGCACAACCAGACAAACAGGGGAAGCCCCAGCAATATCCCGGCGCCCGAACGCAACAACGGGAATGTCTTTCCGGTTTTATCCTGGCGTTTTCCGGCCCACCATCTGAGACAATACACACCGGCGCAGGCTGTCAGAAAGGCGCCGCCCATATACACATACACCGGATTATGGGCCAAAACGCCAAAAACAAGCCCCCGGTTGCTGAGAAATACCCCGGGAATCGGATGTAGCGCCTGACGGGGTGCGGGGAGCGAATCGTTAAACACAGCGTACCAGAAAAACAGTTGAAGCAATACCGGAACATCCTGGAAAATTTCGATATAAACAGCGGCCAGCCGTGAGACCAGCCAGTTTGTGGATAACCTGGCGACGCCAATCAGTGTTCCCAGAAAAAGGGTAAGCGCGGTTCCGATAAAGGCGACCTTGAGCGTGTTCAGGATACCGACACACAAGGCTCTGGCGTAGGAACTGGCTGCCGAATAACCGATCAGCGACTCTCCGATTTCAAAAGAGGCTTCCTTTCCCAAAAAATGAAACCCCGTAGCGATGGACTGACGATGCAGGTTTTTGATGGTATTGGAAAACAGGTAATAACCGATGAAACCCACGACCATCAATGTGATGAGTTGATACACCAGAGACCTTTTGGCGGGATCATCCCAGAATGACGATACGCGTTCCGGAGCGCCAGATGGAGATGATGAGATATCGGAGTGCATAGATGGTATATACCAGATTGCGGTGAAGATTGTAAGTGATAAACTCGGTATCCTTACCCGTGTCTGCCTTCGGACGGAACAGGCCCGGGTAAGGATGATACATACCAGACTGTTTTCAGGGCAGGTCTATTTGAAGGGCGGAGCGTACATCAGACCGCCGTGCGTCCAAAGAGCGTTCAGACCGCGTTCCAGGGCCAGCGGCGTTTTGGCGCCGACATTGCGTTCAAACACTTCGCCATAATTGCCCACCTGCTTGACGATGTTATAAGCGAATTTTTCATCTACCCCCAGGTCTTTACCGTTTCCGGGAACCACCCCCAGAAAACGCTGCACCGACGGGTTGGTGCTTTTCAGCATCTCATCCACATTTTTGGATGTAATGCCAAGTTCTTCGGCTTCGATCATGGCCAGCACGGAAAAATTGACAATATCTTTCCACTGGTCATCTCCATGTCGCACCGCCGGCGCCAGAGGCTCTTTGGAAATAATTTCCGGAAGGATGATGTAATCCTGCGGGTTGGGCGCTACGGATCGGGCGCCCGCCAGTTGCGACGCATCGGATGTCAAACAGTCACAACGCCCCGAAAAAAAGGCTTTGTTCAGTTCGGTATTGTTTTCGATGACAACGGGTTTCATTTTCATGTTATGGGTTCTGAAATAGTCCGCCACATTCTGTTCCGTGGTGGTTCCGGGAAGTACGCATACCGTAGCGCCATCGAGTTGTTTGGCGCTCTTGATATTGAGTTTTTTGGGAACCATAAACCCCTGTCCATCGTAGTAATTTACCTGAACGAAACTAAGCCCCAGGGCGGTGTCTCGACTGAGCGTCCAGGTTGCGTTACGGCAAAGGACATCTATTTCGCCGGATTGCAGGGCCGTAAATCGCTGTACCGCGGTCAATGGTACAAACTTGATTTTTTTGGCGTCGCCAAAAACAGCGGCGGCAATGGCGCGCCCGGTATCCACATCCAGCCCTTTCCACTCTCCTTTTTCGTCTGGAATACCAAAACCAGCCAACTGCCCGTTGACACCAACCTGAACGAATCCCTTGGCTCTGACATCACTCAACGTTCCGGCGGTTGCAACGCCTGCACCCAGTAAAATAACGGCAACCGACATCCATACCCAAAGCCTTCGTGACCTCATACGCGCCTCCCTTGCTGATTGTGAATATGAACCTGCTTCAGTGAATTGATCTTTCTGTATCGTTTATCGCTGTTATCATATAGCAGCGGATTCTGGCAAGCAAAAATTTAGAACATAAAATCAGGCAGGAATTAGCTACAATCCGTTGACGTCATTTCCTGAAAAAACACGGAAATTTTCTGCAATGTTGACGGCTTCGTAAAAAGTCGAACGAATTTTCAAAAATTTCTCCCAATCTGTTTTCAGGATCTGTTCAGAAGGAAAATGCAGTTGATAATCGCTTAAAGTGTATTACGGGGGCGGATATCAACAAGACACCGCAAAAATCACCGGGTCAGGAAGATGCTTTTCTGGCGCATGGATTCCCACTTCGTGGAAATCCATGCGCCAGAACAAAGCTACCCGATCCTGCCGTAAGGAGAGCAAACGCCGGTTATGACCGGGGAAGTGTTATCAGTTGCCGGTAACGTCGCCGGCTGTCAGACTGGTAGGGGCTGTATTGGTTATCTGTGTCCATTGGGAAGTGGCGGTATTCAGCCAGTACAGGCCGTATGAATTCCAGCAGGCGGCAATATCCGCTTTGCCGTCTCCGTTGAAATCACCGGCGGCGATGTCTCCGGTCGGGCAGCCGTTATACAATCGCGTCCATTGAGAGGTAGCGGTGTTCCAGTAAAAAATGCCGGTGTCCCAGTTGCCGATGATCTCGGCATGGCCTTCGCCGGTCACATCACCCGCCGTTACCCGGTAAGGAGCGGTATTGGTTACCTGTGTCCATTGAGAAGTGGCGGTATTCAGCCAGTACAGGCCATATGAATTCCAGCATGCGGCAATGTCGGCTTTGCCGTCTCCGTTGAAATCACCCGCCGCAATGTCTCCGGATGGGCAGCCGTTGTACAACTGCGTCCATTTGGAGGTAACGGTGTTCCAGTAAAAAATGCCGGTATCCCAGTTGCCGATGATTTCGGCATGGCCTTCACCGGTCACATCACCTGCCGTTAATTTGTAGGGGGCATAGTCCGTTACTTTTATCCAGCCCAGAGTGGCGCCGTTCTGCCACCACAGGCCGGATGACCCCCAGCAGGCAGCGATGTCGGCCTTACCGTCTCCGTTGAAATCGCCGGCAGCGATGTCTCCGGATGGGTTTTGATTGAACATCTGTGTAAATTTCGATGCAGCGGGATTCCAGTAGTAAATACCGCTGCTCCAGTTGCCGACAATTTCCGCAATTTTGCCGGAAGCGGCGACGGTGATGGTGTATTGAAACTGGTTGCTCACACTGCCTGTTGTGCCGTCAACAGCCCACCATGTGTATGTGCCTGCCGCACTGCCGGAGGGTACGGTGTAGGTGGTGCTGAAATTGCCGCTGCCGTCAATGGCCTGTGAGCGGGTGGCGTCTTCCGCGCCATCCGGCTTTTTGAGATGCAGAGTAGCCGTGCTGTTGGGCGTAAAATGCTGGCCGGTTTGCGTGAACACGGTTCCTGCCGTTCCGGTGATTGGGGTCTGAGAAATAACCAAATTGTTCAATACCACACGCACGGCGAGAACATAGTGGAAGTTGCCTTTATAGTAGCTGTCGCTGTTCCCGTATGAGAAATTGACCCCCCAGGCATTGACCGTGGTGCCTACGTCGGTAGTGGAAGCCCAGTAATCGGATGAGGCAATATTCGAAAAGACACTATCGATACTTGGATTGTTGCGGCTGAAATCCACTACACTTTGAATTTCTTTGATGTTTGGAAGCCGCCAGTCCGTATAACCAGCCAAAGATAGATTCACACAGTACGATAATGCACTTTTCCACGTCATGATACTGTTCGATGCAGCCTGTTGCCACATCAGCCCAGTAGATGTATCTGTCACCGTACCATCGCCATTATTCGTATAGCTGCCTGTAGATGCCGTGGAAGTATTCCCATCTGGTGATTGAATAACCGAATAACCTGATGTTCCCGTCTG
>JAJYBO010000055.1 GCA_021778975.1 Deltaproteobacteria bacterium | reverse complement strand
TCGAGGCTGTCTGAATCGCTGCTGTCTCGGCGGCGCTGGTAGTTCCGGTAGCGGTGTTTACGGCGCCGAGTGTCGGCAGCCAGGCATACGAGGATCCGTCATTGTCAAATGCTGTTCCCTGGGGAAGAGACGTTACAAAAGCGATATGCTCCTGAAGCGGATCGAGGCCCCATCCGGATTTCGGAATCAGTACCGCCAGAGCACACAACAGCAGCATCACTGCCCATATACCCGTTCCCGCCATACCGATACCGCCGAGTTTTTTGATGTTTTTCGATGTTGTATTCATTTGTCACCTATCAATATCCGAGTATGCGAAGATTGAACAATTCTAACGATCCTGTGTTTCCCGGCCAGCCGTCCACAACTTTGAGCGTCCAGATTCCCTTGCTTTTTTCACCGAAAAAGGCGTTGCTTGAAAACAGCACTCCATTGGCAGCATTCAACCCGGTTTGTACGGCACTGTAAAGATTGAGCAGAATGCTTCGGGTGCCGCTGGGCGATGTAATTTCAATGCCCACTTCACGGGTGTCCGGGTGATCTGTGGCGACCATCACTATGAGATTCTCGATGGTCATGTTATCGGGCGCATCAATGGTTTTGGTAACGCCTGCGGCGCTGTTGTCCGGAATCGGTACGGGATCGAACGTCGCGCCGTAGGTTTTGTCGCTGAGCGATGGCAGGCTGTTCGCCTGATATATTTTGGCCAAGGCGACGGCAGCGTCCACATCAATGGCGCCGAAACCGTACCAGTTGTTAAAATTAAATCCGGCGGCATTGGTGATCCAACCCTGGCTGGCGATATAATTACTGCCGTTGATACTAACAGTGACAAGCGAGCCGGGAGAATTGGGATCAATCTTTCGTGCCGTTTTGGCGAGGATGTACTTGACATCGCGCCGGTAGAGATTCGGATTGGCCTGGAGTATCAGTGCAATGGCGCCGGATGCCGCAGGCGCCGCGGCGGATGTGCCGTCGAACGTGCTGGTGTAATTGCAGTTCGGGTTGTATGTGACGTCTCCGGTTTCAAATGAATTGGCAGGGTCTGTAAGATTTTTCTGGCTGTATCCCCTGTTACACCCGCTGGCATCGGTGGTCAAAATACCAGGGGCAGTTACGCCGCTTTCCCCCCCGGGCGCACATACCCACAAGTTTGATCCTGCCGTCGAATAAGACGCCCTGACACCGTTGGCGTTGTAAGCCCCCACGGTGATCACTTCCGGCCGGGATTGCTCTTCATCCGCATCGGCATTCTGGCAGGTCAGATCGCTCCTGCCATATTTCTGATCGGTGCAGCGGTAGGTGTAAGTGGTCTGTCCAGCCTTGATATCCATAGATTGAAAGCCGTTTCCCGAAGATTTGACATAAATGGCGCCCTTACCGCCCCGAAGCGTCGGCGATGTATTGGTGAAAAGGTTTCGCAGGGAATCTGCCAGGGGGTTATAGTAAAGAACGTCATCACCATAGCTCATGTTGAAGATATCCACGTTCTGGGATGGGACGTTTCCGTTTCCTCCCATTGACATGACAAAATTTTCCGTCGTTTGCGCTGAGAGAATATTGAACCCTTTAAGTGAGGCATTGGGGGCGACGCCGCGTCCGCCGACGCCGTTCATGGCAACCGCAGCGGCGATGCCGGCCACGCTGGTGCCGTGGTCGCCGCTCGTTTTGGCATAGGTGGGGTCGGTGGTGCCATTCAGAAAGTTGTAAGAGCCGTTGGGAATGATGTTGGCCTTGAGGTCTTCATGAGCGATTTCAAGGCCTTCATCGAGAATAGCCATGATGATTCCGGCGCCGGTAAGGCGGCTGGCCATGGCCTGTGTCATGTGAAGATCCTCTCCGGGGGTTCCGGCTCCGGTGGAAAATGTGGTCTGGCCCGTGTTGCGGATATGCCACTGAAAGGGAAACAACGGATCGCCCGGTGTTCCGGTAAAAGTGGTCGTATCCATTTTCCAGGTCAGATCCGAGACATAATTGAGGGTGAAGCTGTAAGTGTAGTTCATCAAATCCGCGCAACACACCTTGATCGCCAGGTCGCTGCCTATTGGAATACAGTTTGCGGCGCCGGATTGCGACTGTTTGAACGTGGAGGCGTCCATTTTCCACAAAAGGTCGGAGCCATCCTGAGAAAATTTGAGCTTGAACGTGTAGGCGACCCCCTGGTATTCCACGCAGGGCGTCATGCTCAAGTCGCTGTTGACCAGGATACATCCCGTACTGCATGCAGCGGAAGAACGAAAAGGGGTAACTATCAGCAGGGCAAACAGAACGGAAAACAGAAGCAAGACTTTGAAAATGTGTGGTTTCATGCGTTCGTTCCTTGTGTTTCGGCGGTTTTCAGATAGTGTTATCTTGAAAATCATGGCGTTATGGCACTGTCGAATGATAATTGGATTATTAGCGTTTTTCATGATGTCAAGAGATATCTTCTGCAATCGCGGACCTGAGCAATTGCGGATCCAATCCGGCCACTTTTTCTTTCTTCTTCCTGAAGAACATGTTATAGCCTTGAAAAATTAAAAAAAATCGTTACAAACTTCAAAAAAGGACTATAGATGTACCCATCCATCATGATTGTGGATGACGAACCATCCATTCTTCAATCGTTAAAAGGCATTCTCGCGGACGATGGGTTCGAGGTTTCCACAGCCTCAAACGGCTATGAAGCGCTGAAACGCATCGAACAGGAAGCCCCGGATCTGGTGCTGCTGGATGTCTGGATGCCAGGGCTGGATGGCATCGAGACTCTTCAGGAAATCAAGAAAATCAGCCCCGTGACACAGGTCGTGATTATTACCGGGCATGGCACTATCGAAACCGCGGTCAATGCCACCAAACTGGGGGCTTTCGATCTGATCGAAAAGCCACTCTCCATAGACAAGGTGATCGTCTCCATCAACCGGGCGCTGAATTTCAGAAAGCTCGAAGAAGAAAATATTTACCTGCGCAAGAAAACCATCGAAAAAAATTCCATATCCGGCAACAGCCCTGCCACCCTTGCCTTGAAAAAACAGATTGCGGTCGCGGCCCCTACGGACGCCTGGGTGCTGATTACCGGAGAAAACGGCTGCGGGAAGGAGCTTGTCGCCCGAACACTGCACCAGCTCAGTAATCGAGCGCACGAACCTCTTGTGGATGTTGATTGCGCCTCCATCCCGGATGATGCGCTTGAAAGCGAATTGTTCGGTCACGAAGTCGGCGCGTTTGTCGGCGCGCTGGCGAAAAAAAGAGGCAAATTTGAACTGGCGGGCAACGGAACGCTCTTTCTGGATGAAATCGGCAATATGAGTCTGAAGTCCCAGGGGAAAATATTGCGGGTGCTTCAAGAGAAGAAGTTTCAGCGGCTGGGCGGCGGACGCACCCTGCAACTGAACGCCCGCATCATTGCCGCCAGCAACAAAAATATGGAACAGGAAATCGCTGCGGGAAATTTTCGCGACGATCTTTATTTCAGATTGAACGTAATCCCCATCGAGGTGCCGGCGCTGCGACAAAGAACAGGAGATATTCCCATACTATCCGAAATATTTCTATCGGAATTCTCTCGACAAAATCAGTCCACAGCCAAAATATTGACTGCGGAGGCCCTCAAACTTTTTTGTTCATATTCCTGGCCCGGAAATGTTCGGGAGCTCAAAAATTTGCTGCATCGCCTTTCCATCACGGTGAACGGCGACTCCGTCACCGAGGAAGATGTTCCATTTCCCATCAATTCAGAAAAACGGGCGGATTTTGCGGGAAGCGCAATGTCCTGTTTGTTGGGTATCAACAATTTCAACGATGCGCTCATGGCTTTTGAAAAAGAATATATTCGCCAAAAGCTGACGCAGCACCATCAGGATATCGAAGAAACCGCGAAGCATATCGGTGTAAGTCCGAATCATATCAAAAATGTCTTGAAAAAATGACACCATGCGTTCAACGAGACGACCCGGCAGGCATCTCCCCGTGTTTTTCTCGTTGAACCGTCATCATGCCCCCGTTACAAAAGGATTGAAGCGTTTTTCACTGCCAATGGTGGTGTCGGGGCCATGTCCTGTATAAACCACCGTTCGGTCATCCAGAGGGTAGAGCTTGTTGCGGATACTCGAAATCAGTGTGTCATAATCGCCCCCAGGGAAATCGGTGCGTCCGATAGATCCGGCGAAAAGGGTGTCTCCTACAAAAACACATCCGTCCGTCACAAGCGAAATGCCACCGGGCGTATGACCCGGGGTGTGCAGAACCGTCAGCGTTATCGAACCAATGCGGATGATATCGCCATCTTGAACGGTCATATCCGGCGGCGGTGAATTCTCGGCGGACATTCCGAACATGGCGGACATCGTCGAAAGATTTTGCAGCATGGGTTTATCCAGTTCGTGAATCACCAGAATGGCCCCGGTGGCTTCTTTCAGCCTGCGGTTGGCGCCGGCGTGATCGAAATGGCCATGCGTATCAATGATATACGACACGGTCAGTCTTTCATCCGCCAGTTTTTTCAAAATCCGATCAGCGTCTGCTCCGGGATCGATGACAGCGGCCTGTCGGGTGGTTTCGCAGCCCACGATAAAACAATTCGCCATGATAGGCCCAACGCTCAAAGCGCGAATAATCACGGAACCTCCTTCCAATACAGGGATCAGTGGCTTTTCAGAATCGCCGGTTTCGGGAAATCTTTAAACATTTTTGATGAATTACATATTTCGTCATCGGAGAGTTCAAAATTCTGGAGCTTTCCTGTAAAATACTTTTCATAGGCGCCAAAATCCAGCAAACCATGACCGCTCCAACAGAAGAGAATTACTTTTTCTTTTCCCTCTTCTCTGGCTTTCAGGGCTTCCTCCACCACGCAGGCCAGGGCGTGGGTGGTTTCAGGGGCAGGAATGATGCCCTCGGTTCTGGCAAACGCAATCCCCGCGTCATATGCCTCGATTTGCTGAACGGAACGCGGGGTGATAATGCCTTCCACCGCCAGTTGACTGACGGTCGGCGCCATTCCGTGATACCGAAGCCCGCCGGCATGAAACGGCGGCGGCACGAATGCATGTCCCAGACTGTGCATGGCCAGAAGCGGCGTATATCGCGCCGTGTCGCCGTGGTCATAGACAAAAGGCGCGCGGGTCAGGGTCGGGCAGGCGGCAGGTTCCACCGGGTAGATGTCAATCTGTTTGCCATTGATTTTATCTACCACAAAGGGAAAGGCCAGCCCGGCGAAATTACTGCCCCCGCCAGCGCAACCAATGATGACATCCGGATATTCGCCGATTTTTTCCATCTGCTTTCGGGCTTCCAGACCAATGACGGTTTGGTGCAGCATGACATGGTTCAAAACGCTGCCAAGGGAATAGCGAGTCTGACCGGTCGTATCGCTGACCGCGGCTTCCACGGCTTCGCTGATGGCAATTCCGAGACTGCCCGGCGTTTCCGGATCTCTTTCAAGAGCGTCACGTCCGGCTTTGGTTTCCATGCTGGGACTTGCGACACATTGACCGCCCCAGGCTTCCATCATGGCTTTTCGATACGGTTTTTGATCGAAGCTGACCCGCACCATAAAAACCTTGCATTCCATACCAAACTGAGAACAGGCAAAAGACAATGCGCTGCCCCACTGCCCCGCACCGGTTTCTGTGGTCATTTTTTTGATCCCGAAGACCTTGTTGTAATACACCTGTGGGACCGCGGTATTGGGTTTATGACTTCCCGGAGGGCTGACGCTTTCGTTCTTGAAATAGATTCGCGCCGGCGTTTTCAAGGCTTTTTCCATCGAAACCGCTCTGACCAGAGGCGATGGACGCCAGATGCGATACACGTCCAAAACGGCTTCGGGAATATCAATCCACCGGTCGGTGCTGACTTCCTGCTCGATCAGGTTCATGGGAAATACGGGAGCGAGGTCTTCCGGACCAATGGGTTTTCCATTCGGGCCCAGCGGCGGATTCAGCTTGATATCGGCCAGAATATTGTACCATTGACGCGGCATCTCATCTTCGGATAAAAATACTTTTTTCATTCAAGAAACTCCTGTGAAACACTTGCAGTGAATAATGACGATTTCGTAAAAAGTCCGGATGCTGCGTTGCACGACATCCTTCGTCGTTGCGGCGTATCATAAGTACGCTTCACTCCTCAGAATTTGCGCGCCGCGCCTGGGGCCTTTTTACAAAGTCGTCCGAAATTCGACTTTTTACAAGAACATCAACAATAAATTCGATATGTTACGATGGCATCATCAATGTTTACCGGATGACGGTTCTTTTGCGTGGTTTGGGGGGCGGTGCTTCAAAATCTGTCATATCCTGCCCCGATGTTTCGGCCTCCGGTGAGGTTTCGGTATCAATCACGATCAGCGGCTGCCGGGCTTCTCCGGCGATATCGCGAGGGGAGGGAACATATCCTTCGATAGCCGGTTCTTCAGGAATGATCGTACAGTTTTCATCCACCTCGATGGAAAGAGATTCCGTTTCCATGGCAATCCGGATACTGTCCAAAATGCCGTTCACAAAAGCACCGGATTCTTCGGTGCCGAATTTTTTCCCCAGATCCACCGCTTCGTTGATGGATACCTTGAAGGGAATGTCCTTGCAGATCAGCATTTCAAACACCGCAATCCGCATGATGTTGCGATCCACACAGGACATCCGGCTGACTTTCCAGTTACTGGAAAAGCGCTCCACAAGCATGTCAATGTCACGCCTGCCGCACGCGACCCCCCGCACCAATCGGTAAAAAAATGAACGCACATCTTCAGATGACGGAACGAAATCTTCACAAAAGAGCGTTAAATTTTCTTCGGTGAATTTTTGGTTCATGTCCATGAAAAAGAGCGCCTGGACAGCGAACTCCCGTGATTTTCGACGACTCCCCATAAAAATTCATCGCCCCATGTCTTCCATCAAATTGGCCATCTCGATCGCGGATATCGCCGCGTGCCAGCCTTTGTTACCGGCTTTTGTGCCGGCCCGTTCAATCGCCTGTTCGATGGAATCCGTTGTAACGATACCGAAAATGACAGGAATTTCATGCTCCAGGCTGACGGCCGCGATGCCTTTGCTGACTTCGGCGCAAACATAGTCAAAATGCGGGGTCGCCCCCCGGATCACCGCCCCCAGGCAGATGACCGCGTCATATTCGTTTTTTTTCGCCAGTTTTTTGGCGACAAGTGGAATTTCAAAAGCGCCCGGCACCTTGACGATATCAATGTCCGCGTCCAATGCTCCGGAGCGGATCAGCGCATCAACAGCGCCGCCAACCAGCCGGTCTGTGATAAAGTCGTTGAACCGGCTGACCACAATGGCGAATTTCTTTCCTTCCGCAATCAGTTTGGCTTCAATTGTTGTGGGCATATCTACATCTCCATTTCAGATCAGGGGGTTTCATCAATATGGAGCATATGCCCCATTTTATATTTCTTGCATTCCAGATAACAGCGATTGAACTCGTTTGGCTCGATTTCAATGGGAATCTGTTCGACAATGCTGAGTCCGTAACCGTCCAGACCGATCATTTTTTTCGGGTTGTTGGTCAAAAGCCTCATCTTCTTCACCCCCAGATCAGCCAGCACCTGAGCGCCGATTCCGTAATTGCGCATATCCGGTTTGAATCCCAGTTCAATATTGGCCTCGACCGTATCCATGCCCTGATCCTGAAGAACATAGGCTTTCAGCTTGTTGACAAGACCAATGCCCCGACCTTCCTGGCGAATATAGAGCAGAATGCCCACGCCTTCTTTGTCTATTATCTCCATGGCCCGGTGCAGTTGATCGCCACAGTCGCAGCGCAGAGAGCCAAAAACGTCGCCGGTCAGACATTCGGAATGCACCCGGACCAGAACGGGCTTCGCGGAATCAATATTCCCTTTGACCAGCGCGACATGCAGCAGATCGTCCATGTCGTTTTCATAGACAACGATTTTGAATTCACCGGCATAGGATGTCGGTATCACGGTTTCTACGGAGCGGTGAACGAAAGACTCCGTCCGCATTCGATATTCGATCAGGTCCGCGATGGTGCAGATACCGATGCCGTGTTCCTCGCCGAATTTTTCGAGCGCCGGCAATCTGGCCATCGTGCCGTCTTCGTTCATGACTTCGCAGATCACGCCGGCAGGTTTCAATCCGGCCAGTCTGGCCAGATCTACCGAACCTTCGGTTTGGCCGGCGCGCACCATGACCCCGCCTTTTCTGGCCCGAAGCGGAAAAATGTGACCCGGTCGCACGAGGTCGCCGGGGCGGGCGTCGTCGGCAATGGCGGTCAGGATTGTCGTCGCCCGATCCGCCGCGGAAATACCGGTGGTTACCCCGCGGCGGGCCTCTATGGATACGGTAAACCCCGTGTTGAACGGGGACGTGTTGTCTTTCACCATCATGGGAAGGTTGAGGCTGTCCAGCTTTTCGCCGGTCATGGACAGACAAACAAGTCCGCGTCCATATCGCGCCATAAAATTAATGATTTCGGGTGTCACCTTTTCGGCCGCGATGGTCAGATCGCCTTCGTTTTCCCGGTCTTCATCATCCACCAGAATTACCATCTTTCCGGCTCTGATGTCTTCAATTGCCTGTTCTATGGATATCAATGACATTATACTGAATAAATCTCCTGTGCATAAGCGCCTGCAATGCAGTTATAAATATCGTCGTTTTCGACGGACCTGTAACAAAGCTGTAATGAAATGAATGGATCGCCGTTTTGAAGTCGACCGCGTCACAAAAATCCGGATTGGGCCAGAAACGTCATATTTATGCCAGAATCCGTCACGTTCTCTTTCGGGGTGTGGTGGGGCATCAGAAAACGCTCTACATATTTGCCGATCATATCGGTTTCGATGTTCACCCGGTCCCCGGCATTCTTGATACCGAGGGTGGTCAGGCTGGCGGTATGGGGAATGATGCTGACCTCGAAATGCCTGGCGGAACACCGGTTGATGGTCAGACTGATACCGTCTATGGCCACGGATCCCTTGGGAATCATGTAGCGGGAAATATCTTCGGAAACCCGAAAAGATACGACGACGGCATTTCCGGCGGCCTGTTTGCTCTCGATAACGCCCGTCCCGTCAATGTGGCCGGATACCAGGTGGCCGTCTATCCGATCGGAAAGTCGCAATGCCCGTTCCAGATTGACCCGGTCGCCCGTTTTGGCATTTTTGAAAGCCGTTTTATCCAGAGTTTCCGGAGAGACGTCAGCGGTAAAGCGTTTTCCGGATATCTCAACCGCTGTCAGACATGCGCCATTGACGGCGATGCTGTCGCCAGTGCGACTTCGCGTCAGATCGAAATCCGCTGCCACCGTCAGACGGCTGCCGCCTTCAGAAGCCCGGACCGCCATCAGCGTTCCCATTCCTTCGATAATCCCTGTAAACATGATCTCCTGAAAAAAACCACCGGCGTGAATCGTGACGCCATTATGAATGGTCATGGATTGCGTTTTTCCTTTTCGGATGGGCGCGGATCGGGGTGCAGATAACCCTCCACCAGAATATCATCATCGAACCGGCGCACGGCAACCCGTTTTATCGAAATACTGTCTTTCATCCATTCTGGACCGGGCGCCTTACAAACAGGGACGCCGTCGTCGCCGCCCAGAATTTTCGGAGCGTAGAAAAACATGATTTTATCCACAATTCCGGAAGCCAGCGCCGCCGCACTGACACGGCTGCCCCCTTCCACCAGAACGCTGGATACCTCCAGTTCTTCTTTCAGATACCCCATCAGCCAGTTCAGATCAATGCGCTCCTG
Organism: Deltaproteobacteria bacterium; assembly: GCA_021778975.1. Taxonomy (GTDB): domain Bacteria; phylum Desulfobacterota; class Desulfobacteria; order Desulfobacterales; family Desulfatirhabdiaceae; genus RAAP-1. Next base: position 3,344 of record JAJYBO010000055.1, on the reverse strand, counting down.
ATATAACGGCGCCGTCAGAAAACGAACCCCCTTTTTCTGAAACTTATTTCGCTGGATGTCGGATATTTCAGGACCCGTCACTATCAGTGTATCCGCTTTTGAATCGAGGTGCAGTACTCGGGATGTTTCAGAAATTGTCAACCGCGTATCCAGAACGATCCGCAAAGGATCCACCGGCTTTCGTCCATCCGGAGATAAGGGAATGCGGGCGGTCAGCGAAGGATCATCTTTCCGCACCGTGCCGGCGCCGACCAGAATGGCATCCGACGCGTGGCGCAGTGCATGGACATAATGCCTGGAGGCTTCACCGGTAATCCATTTGGAATCACCGGTGCGGGTGGCGATGCGGCCATCCAGCGTCATCGCGCATTTGAGGGTGACAAAGGGCCTGCGGGTGGTGACATATGTGATAAACGCTTCATTCAGACGCCGCGCCGCCTCTTCACAGACGCCAACCGTCACCGCAATCCCATGGGATATCAGATAGTCACTGCCGCCGCCCACCACCGACGGATTGGGATCCGGCATGGCCACAATCACGTTCTCAATCCCCGATTCCAGTATCTTACGGGTGCAGGGAGGCGTCCGCCCCGTATGGTTGCAGGGTTCCAGTGTGACATAGAGTATTGCGCCCCGGGCCGCTTCTCCGGCCTCGTCAATGGCGTTGACTTCGGCGTGAGATTCGCCAACGGCCCGGTGATAGCCCTGTCCGACAATCCGCCCGGAGGCATCCACCACCACCGCGCCGACCATCGGGTTGGGCGATGTATAGCCCGCGGCTTTTTCGGCCAGCGCCAGCGCGATCTGCATGTAGAAATCATGATCTTTCATGGCGGCCATTTTCCAGCATTGTTTTCAGTTCTTCCACAAAATCGTTGACATCCTTGAACTCTCGATAGACAGAAGCAAACCGCACATACGCAATCTCATCCAGTTCGTGAAGGCGAACCATCACCCGTTCCCCCACAACGGACGAAGGGATTTCTTTCTTACCGGTTTCCCGAAGCTCCTGTTCGAGTTCATCCAGAAAGTCTTCGATGCTGTTCATACTGACATTGCGTTTTTCGCAGGCCCGGGTGATGCCGCTGCGGACTTTGTCGCGGCAGAATTCTTCCCGCCGTCCGTCCTTCTTGATAATCATGAGCGGCATTTCCTCGATCCGCTCGTAGGTGGTAAATCGGCGCTGACAGTGCAAACATTCTCGCCGGCGACGTATTACATGGCCTTCCTTGCTCAACCGGGAATCTATCACCTTGTTTTCCATATCTCCGCAAAACGGGCATTTCATGTGCGGCTCCTGTTCATCCGCCGTATATTTGTACGATGGGAATGCCAGCTTCTTCAAGCATCGCCAGGGAAAGGTCGTCGGCATATCCATTCCGGTAATATATGCGCTCGATACCGGCATTGATAATCATCTTGGTGCAGATGGCGCATGGGAGATGGGTGCAATACAGCGTGGCGGCCCGAATGGAAAAACCGTGACAGGCCGCCTGTATGATGGCGTTTTGCTCGGCATGAATGCCCCGGCAGAGTTCATGGCGCTGACCGGACGCCACTTTCAAGTCTTCTCTCAGACACCCGATATCCAGACAATGCGGCAACCCCGACGGCGCTCCGTTATAGCCGGTGGCAAGAATGCGCTTGTCTCGAACCAGTACTGCTCCTACCGAACGCCTGCGGCATGTGGCGCGCGTCGCGACCAGTGTCGCAATTTCCATGAAATATTCATCCCAGGAAGGTCGGACGTTTTTTGTCGTTTTACATGGCTCATAAGAAGCGCTGTCCTGTGTTGCACGCATTTTCGGCCTTTCAGACGATAGCTCCCGCCCCCTGACGATACGCGGGAAAAGCCCGGCAAAGTTCATGCACCCTGTCACGGGTTTGCTCTATCAGCGTTGTATTCGATGGATTTTTCAGCACCGAGGCTATCAGCGCCGCGATTTGCTTCATTTCTGGAACCCCCATTCCTCGCGTGGTAACAGCCGGCGTTCCGATTCGGACACCGCTGGTAACCTGAGGACTTCGGGTTTCAAAAGGAATGGCGTTTTTGTTGACGGTAACACCGGCCATTCCCAAAACGACCTCGGCGTCTCGTCCCGTGATATTCAGGCTGGTTAAATCCGCCAGCATCATGTGGTTGTCAGTGCCTCCGGATACGAGCTGAACGCCGTGAGACATCAAGCTGTCGGCAAGGGTTCTGGCATTGATTACGGTGGCTTTTTGATAGGATATGAATTCATCGGTCAACGCCTGCTGAAAGGCGACGGCCTTGGCTGCAATGACGTGCATGAGCGGGCCGCCCTGAATGCCCGGAAAGACCTGGCGGTTCAGCCTGTCGCCACAATCCGTAGCCGACACGATCAACCCGCCGCGAGGACCCCGGAGCGTTTTGTGGGTGGTCGAGGTTACCACATCGGCGTATGGTATCGGGGACGGGTGAACGCCCGCGGCGACAAGCCCGGCGATATGGGCCATATCCACCATGAGAAGCGCGCCGACGGACCGGGCGATGTTTCCGAACGCCTCGAAGTCAAGCGTCCGCGCATATGCGCTTGCACCGGCGATAATCATCTGGGGACATACCTTTTTGGCGATGTCGGCCAGCACATTGTAGTCAATACATCCGGTGACCGGATCTACACCATAATGGGCGGTTTTGAACAATTTGCCCGAAAAACTGACCGGACTTCCGTGTGTCAGATGGCCGCCGTGGGACAGGTTCATCCCCAAAATTGTATCTCCGGGGTTCAGCATGGCGAAGTAAACCGCCATATTGGCCTGAGATCCGGAGTGGGGCTGCACATTGGCGTATGTAGCGTTAAAAAGTCGTTTGGCTCTTTCAATCGCAAGGCTTTCCGCCATATCCACAAATTCACATCCCCCATAATACCGTTTGGCGGGATATCCTTCGGCGTATTTATTGGTCAGCACACTGCCCTGAGCGTCCATCACCGCCTGGCTGGCGATGTTTTCTGAAGCGATCAGCTCCAGCGTATTCTCTTGCCGTTCATATTCCTGTGCAATCACCCGCGCGATGTCCGGGTCAATGCGTTCGATATTGGATAAAATCAAGCGATACCTCTGAAAAAAGTCTTAAAAAAATAAACAGTCAAAATGGACTGTTTCGCAAAAAGTCTGTTTTGGGGCGGCTTTGTAAAAAGTTCGCGGGCAAAGAGCGCAAATTCGCAAGGGGTGAGACGTACTTTGGGTCACGCCGCAACGACGAAGGATGCAACACAGCATGCAGGCTTTTTACGAAGTTGTCAAAATTCGAACGGCATCTCTGTCACAGGATGCCCAGCCCATTGAGCGGACACCCCATGTCGTCGAATTTATCCAGC
>JAJYBO010000286.1 GCA_021778975.1 Deltaproteobacteria bacterium | reverse complement strand
TTTCCGATATTTCAAATTCCATAATCGCCTCCTGCGAGCCACATTCGTTTTGGGTGAAGTGAGCGAGACCCTCGTTTCATATGAAGCTCAAGATATGCGATTGCGGCAGGAGAGTCAAGAAAAAAAATAGAACGAACGTTCGTTTTTTTATGGTAAAAATTCCCCCAACCATGCCCATTGTCCCCCATTTTCAAGAACAGCATCATGATCTGCTTGAAATTTGTCTGTTATTTTGCCATAGTCATCTCTTACCCGCGAACATTTTACGAAGTTGTACGGATGAGTTGACGTTTGATGCTCTCGTAAAAATTCGAATTTCAGACGGCTTTATAAAAGGGTCGCAGGCAAGGCGCGCAAATCCGCAAAGAGTGATGCGTACTTATGGTACGCCGCAACGACGACGGATGCAGCGCAACGCAGCATCCGGACTTTTTACGAAGTCGTCACGTTTAGCGAAACCAGGATTCAATGACCAATAGCCAAGATGTTTTCAGCGGTTTTAACTGGAAAAAGCCGGCCTTTTTGCTGCTTGGCGCCGTGTCTTTTGCGCTGATGTATGGTTTGGGCTCCCTGCCGGACGCTACGGACCCGGGAGGCGCGCATGTTGCGCTGACCCATCAGGGGCAATGCGCTCTGGCTATCCTGTCTCTGGCAATTGTATGGTGGATATCCGGGGCCTTACCGGCAGGCGTTACCGGTATTGCCGTCATCGCACTTCAGACGCTGCTCCTGGTGCATCCCGCGGGGGCTGTCTTCGGTAACTTCATGAATCCGTCCATTCTGTTCATTGGCGCTTCGATGCTGACAGGCATGGCGTTCGTCAAGACGGGATTGATAAAGCGTCTGATGTATCGCGTGTGGATGCTTGCCGGTGAAAGAACGTCTCTGATATATCTGGGAAGCATGATGGTCATCGCATTGTTGGCCCATATCATGATTCACACGGCCGTTGTTACGGCCGTTTATCCCCTGTTGTTTTCAGTTTCTACCCAATTTTCGGAGGGCGGACGGCCCACCCGGTTCGGAAAGGGCGTTTTTATCGCGATGGCATACGCCGCGGCTGCCGGAAGCGTTATTACCCTGCCGGGCGCGGCCAGAAATGTTTTGGCAATCGAATTTTTCAGGGTTTTTTCCGAAAAAGACATCACCACCGGATATTTTTGTTATTATATGCTGCCCCTGGGATGGCTGACGCTGTTTTTATTTTGGGGATTCGTAACGATATGTTTCGGATCGCAGCATAAACGTATTCCAGAATTCAGGGAGCATGTTCGGACAATGTGCGCCGGAATGGGGGGCGTGAGCCGTAACGAAATCCTGACACTGGTGATATCGGTGGCTGGCGCCGCGGTCTTGCTGCTGTCATCCTGGATGCCGGAAGGAATGGTGCTGGACAAGGCGGCAGTTATTGTCATGTCCGTGCTGTTGCTGTTTATACTGAATATCCTGGACATTCACGATCTGCAATCGCTTCCCTGGAATATGATTCTGCTGTTTTCGGGCGCCATGAGCGTCGCTTTCTGTCTGTGGGAAACCGGTGCGGCGCAATGGATGGCCGCCAACTGGCTGCATGTCTTTCGGATATCGAGCGGGCCTGTCATTGTTATGATAACGGCTTTTCTGGTGTTGTTGCTGGCGAACGGTATGGCGAATGTGGTCGTTCTGGCCGGCGTACTGCCGGTGGCGCTGGCGGCGACATCTTATCTCAAAATTGTCCCGGATGTCCTGCTGCTGGCTGTTCTTGCGGCAGCCGGTTTGCCGCTGATGCTGCCTGCCGCCGGCGCGGCCAACACGCTTGTCTGTGAATCCGGGCAGGTTACGGAGCAAGAGTTTTTCATGTATGGGACGGTCGCCAGTATGATCGTGATGGTCGTGGTGGCCTTGATGGTATATGTCGTCTGGCCGATGATGGGGATGTCACCGGTCGTTTCCTGAAACATTCATGAGGTAGCGCCATGAAGCAGATCGAAAACCTGATGGGACGTATTTCTCAGCGAATCGCCATCAATCTCAGAGAGTTGAATCTCGATGTGACGCCTTATCTCAAAAATGCGCTTCCACTTTCTCAACTCGCCAAATTTTACGCCTTTTATGGCATTACCCCACACCATCCACTGAATTTTTATTTCAGTCAGTCCAATCTGGCGGGCAGTTATTTTTTGGGAAAGTGTCGGGTAGAGCATTCCGTGCTGTACAAAAGCGATATCCGGGGCGATGAACTCAAGCGTAAAAATGACATATTCGCTTATGGAAAAATACAGATACCGGTCTATGAAGACGAGTGCATCCATATCCGAGACTGTTTTCTCATCAAAACGCTGGTGCACAATTATTCTCACGATCCGGAAAGTCTGGACACTTTCTTTATTCATGACACCATGTCTCTGCATTATGCCAATATTCACGGCGCTCCGACCGAAGGCTGCTTTCTGGGAACCTTCAGCACGGTAGATTTGACGACAGTTCATGACTGCGTGATCGGTCGGTTTTCTTACGTTCAGGCGGGGGAACTCTCTCATGTGCATGTAGAACCCGGTGCTATCTGGATCAAAAATGACAAAGCCTTCAATTTCCTTTACCGGTATCCCCGCAGCATTTTAGACAGATACATCAATGTCCGGCCCGAAGGCGGTCCGCCGCAAGGCATCCTCATGGATTTCGTTCAGGAGCGAAAGGCGGATTTTGAACGCGTATTCGATGTCATCCATCTGGAATCTCCGATTGCCGTTCCTCGCGGCGCATCGGTGGATCGGTACGCGGTGATCAAAGGAAAGACCCGGATCAGCGAAAACGTTCTGGTGGCGCAACGGGCCTATATTCAGGATTCTTTTCTCGGAAAAGGCGCCAACGCCCAGGAAAACTGCTACATCATTGGCTCTCATCTGGATGGCTACAATGTCACTGCTCATGGCGCCAAAATCATCAATGCCAGATTGGGTAAAAAAATATTCGTGGGGTTCAACTCGTTTTTGCGAGGAACGCCTGACTGCCCCTTAACCATCGGAGAGGACAGCATCGTCATGCCGCACACCATCATAGACCTGACGGAACCTGTTGATATCCCCTCTGGATATATCGTCTGGGGGTTTATCGCCAACCGGCAGGATATGGCAATGAACAGTTATCCCCTTG
>JAJYBO010000285.1 GCA_021778975.1 Deltaproteobacteria bacterium | reverse complement strand
ACCCGTCCGGCGTATCATTTGAATTAACAGAATCTTGTTGATTTCAACGGGTATGAGCGTTAAAAATTGATGTCTTCAGATATATATGTGCAGTATGGATAGGTGTCCGACTGCTGTCTAATCAATTCAATCAATGGAAAAGGATGAAAGTATGAAAAGGAAATCTGGGCTGTTACTGGTAATGATGCTGATTTTGCCGGCCATGATGTTGGTGGCTTCATGCGCCAAAAAGAAAATATATTCAGAACCCACGTCCGCGTCGCAGCTTTCGGATGACGAGGCGGCCAGAGCGCGGCAGGATGCTCTGGATAAACAGCATAACATCGGTGAGCAGGGGTTGAACGGTCAGGGAATCGGTGCTGGCGCTGGCGCCGGTGCTGGAAAATCGGGAAAATACGGCAAAGGAGGTGCTGAGGGGGCTGGAGGGGTTGGCGCCGTTACCCGGAGCAGCTTTGTGTCTGAAGATATCTATTTTGAGTTCGACAGTTCCGCGCTGGTGCCGGAGGCCCGTGAAACTTTAAAACGCAAGGCCGCGTGGATGCGCGAAAATCCCAATGTATCCGTTGCCGTCGAAGGATATACCGATGATCGCGGTACGGTCGAATATAACCTGGCGCTCGGAGAACGCCGGGCCGAAAGCGCCAAGTCATTTCTGGTTGACCTGGGGATTCCTGCTTCCAAGATGACCACGATCAGCTACGGTAAGGAAAGACCCGCGGATCCTGGCCACAACGAAAGCGCCTGGGCCAAAAACCGGCGTGTTCATTTTGAAATCAGGAAATAGCGATTTGCCGGAAATCACTCGATGAACACCGCCCGCGGTAAAATCCTGATTGCTGACGATGACCCCACTGTTCGGATTGTCCTCACCAAATTGTTCGAGAAGTCCGGTTTCGAGGTCATCGCCGCACAAAATGGCAGAGAAGCCGTGGAGCGTCTTTCCCGCGACATTCTGGCGGTCATTCTGGATCTGGAAATGCCGGAGCTGGATGGCATCGAGTGCCTTCGGTATATTCAGCAGCATATGGGGGGTATCTCCCCCATCATGTTGACGGCCAGCGAGGATATCTCAAGCGCCGTAGAAGCGATGCGCAGCGGTGCGTTCGATTATATCACCAAGCCCTTCAACCCTCAAAAACTGATCGCACTGGTGGACAAGGCCATTGCTACGGATGCGCAGGCCAAACGGCTCCGCCAGGTCGAGGCGGAACTGGCCAAAGCCAGGGAGCAAGAAATCGAGATGGCGGCCAGAATTCAGCAGACGCTGTTGATGGGCGCGCCGCCCCAAAATTTCAAAGGGGTTGAGATTGCCAACACCACCATCCCCTCCCACAAGGTGGATGGCGATTTTTACGATTTCATCGTCATTGATTCTCAGCGGTTAGATGTCCTGGTGGGCGATGTCATGGGCAAAGGGATTGCGTCCGCGCTGATGGGGGCCGCCACCAAGAGCTATTTTCTTCGTGTCATTCGTGAAGTAGGGTGTTCGGCCTGTCAGGGCGATGTATATCCAGAGCCTGACGCCATTGTTTCCCGGGTTCAGGCGGCGATGATTCATCAGATGGAAGCACTCGAAACCTTCGTGACGCTGTGTTATGCGCGATTTGATCTTGCGTCCAGTCAGATGCGGTTTGTTGATTGCGGCCATATGCGCACCATCCATTATCACTGTCAAACCGGCGATTGCAGCCTGCTTGAAGGCGTCAATATGCCACTGGGATTTCCGGAAACCCTGCCGTTTACCCTGAATACCGTATCGTTTGCTCCCGGAGACTTTTTCGTTTTTTATTCGGATGGTCTGACCGAGGCCATGACGCCTGAAGGCCGTATTTTCGGAGAAGACCGGTTGACAGTGCTGGTGCAGGGCTGTGCCGATGCGCCGCCGGATCGAATTATACACCGGGTCTGGAAAAATATCGTTACCTTTTCAGGTTCGGAGACCTTTCGAGACGATTTTACCTGCGTTGTCGTCAAAATTACGCCGCCCGATACCATGCGAGCCGGTGTGACTGCTGCTGCATCCACTTTGCCGAGCAGCCCAACACCCACGTCAATGACATTTTTTAGCGACCTGAAGGAGTTATCCAGAGTTCGCCATTTCATTCGCGATGGCTGTCTGGCTGTTTTTCCCCGACTGCTGAACGAAGACCGCATTTCCATGATCGAGCTGGCGGTCACCGAAGTGGTTACCAATATCATTCGTCATGCGTATGAAGGTGTTTCGGACAGGCCGATTGATATCAGCATCGGATTTGAAAGCGATGCACTGACCATCGAATTTCTGGATCAGGGAAAGAGCTTCGATCCCAACCGGGCGCCGCCCCCCAAATTTGATGGGTCTCAGGAAGGGGGATTTGGTCTGTATATTATTTCCCATATTGCCGATGATGTTGTATATGAGAAACGGCGGAACAACACCAACTGCACCCGGCTGAAAATTTATCCCGGACGCGGCGCCAATGGCGATCCGGACATCTGATGCTCTCGCAAAAAGTCGAAAATTGTGATGTAAGGAAGATACCTCATGGACCTGGTTTCGGAAACAGAAGGAGATGTCGTTATCATCAGCGTGCTGGCAGATGTGCTGGATGCCGATAATGCCAGATGGTTCAAATCTCGCATGGCAACGGTCATCGGAAATGCCCGAAAATTTGTACTCGATATGGGGCAGGTTCGGTTTGTGGATAGCTCCGGATGTGGGGCGTTGCTGTCGTCTTTGCGGCAGATCAGCGCCGGCGGGGGCGATCTGAAGCTGGCCAATGTGCAGAAGTCCGTTCGATCCATGTTCGAACTGGTGCGCCTGCACCGTGTCGTCGAGATATTCGATAACCGGGAAGCCGCCATTCGGTCTTTTGGCGGATAGAGCGATGACGATGAGTGAAAATCCGGACAGAACGTCACTGGCTTTTGATGCGCACAATGTGCGATCCATGCCCGCCGCTGACCGGATCGAAATGATGGAAGCCCTGTACAGGCGTTTTGGCGATGGGGGCATGGTTACGCTCCACAGCCGGCTGCGGTATCTGCGTAAAAAATTCGCCTGGATTTTCGTGATTGGCGCCACCCGATTCATCAAACGCGGGCTGGATATCGTGATTTCACTGACGGCGCTGGTATTCACGAGTCCATTATTACTGGGGGTCGCTATCGCCATCAAGCTGACAGACGGAGGGACGATACTCTTCTGGCAGAAACGTGTCGGGAAATGGGGCAGAGAGTTCTGGTTTCCCAAGTTC
>JAJYBO010000284.1 GCA_021778975.1 Deltaproteobacteria bacterium | reverse complement strand
TATTTTCTGAAGAATGAATCCATCCGTCCGGAATTCAACGCCAAAGGTCTGGCGGAAGCCAATGAACGGCTGGCGGTTCTCAAGCTGGATGATCAGGAACGGCGGGAGTATGAGAGTTGGGAAATGGAATTGCACCAGCGCGCCAGCATGGTGAAATCCCACTATGGGCGGGGATTTCGAACTGGGCATGATGAAGGGCGGGAAAAAGGCCTGAAAGAAGGGCGGGAAAACGCTACCGCTGAACTTGTCCGCAATATGCTGAAAAGCGGCATGTCCGCTGAACAGATATCGCATGTCACCGGATTGTCTGTTGATAAAATTCGGGCGATGACCGCGGCATGATCTGAGCGTTTCCGAACCGCCATTCATTGAAAATCACCTTATGGGAGCTGAAATATGAATGTATTGCCGGCAGGCCATGGCGGCAAAATCGTAAATCTGATGGTGGAGGATGATCGGGCTGTCGAACTGAAACGCCTGTCGAGAGATTTCGAGAGTATCACGTTGACGGCTGCTGCGGTGTATGATCTGGAACTTCTGATGAATGGCGCATTTTCGCCATTGACCGGGTTTATGGGACAGGACGATTATGAGTCCGTTTTAAGCCGAATGCACCTTCAGAACGGTTGGTTGTGGCCGCTTCCGGTGTGTCTTCCGGTTGGTGCGGATCGGGTGCAATCCCTGTCGCCCGGGCAGACAGTTGCTCTGAGAGACCCCGAAGGATTCATGCTGGCGGTGCTGCATATCCAGGATATCTGGCCTGGCGACAGGGAACGAGAGGTGCAGATGGTTTTTGGTACCGGAGATATTCGACATCCAGGTGTGCGCCGGCTGATGGCGTCCGGAGCGGGATTTTATGTCGGCGGAAAGGTCGAAGGCATTCAGGTTCCGGTCCATGCTGCATTCAAGAGCCTTCGGCATACGCCGCTGGAAATGCGTCAGCGCTTCAAAAAACTGGGCTGGCGCCGGATTGTCGGGTATCAGCCTCAAAGTCTGTTGCATCGGGCGGAATTTGAAATGACACTGCGCGTGATGGCTCACGCCAAAGCCTGTTTGCTCCTGCAGCCCGCGGTCACCACCATTGCGCGGGGAAGTGTTGACAACCATACCCGGATTCATTGCTATATCGCCGCGGGCAAGAATTATCCGGCCAATATGATGCAGATGAATTTGCTGCCTTTCGCGATGCGGATGGCAGGCCCTCGCGAAGCGCTGCTTCAGGCGATTATCCAGAAAAATTATGGTTGTACGCACATGATCGTGGCGCCACGCCATGCCAGCCCCAAACCGGACGATGATGAAGGTCTGTTTTATGAAGAAGCGGCTGCGGCGGAGATGGCAATTTCATTTTGTCAGGAATTGGGAATCGAAATCGTTGCCTGTGAACCGATGCAGTATGTGGTGGAAGATGATGTCTATCTGCCGGTTAGCGAGGTCCCGGCAGGGGTTCAGACGCGACAGGTTGATAACGATGCGTTTCACGACAAACTCAGAAACGGCCGAAAAATTCCTGAATGGGTCACATTTCCCGAAGTCGTTGATATCATCCACCAGGCGTATCCGCCCCGACATCAGCAGGGATTCACCCTCTTTTTTACAGGGCTTTCCGGAGCCGGCAAATCCACCATCGCCCGCATTCTCAGCGCACGACTGCTCGAAATGCGCAGCAGGCCTGTCACCCTTCTGGATGGAGACATCGTTCGACGAAACCTGTCGAGCGAGCTGGGGTTTTCAAAAGAACACCGCGATCTGAACGTCAAACGCATTGGGTTTGTGGCCAGTGAAATCACCAAAAATCGGGGGATCGCCATTTGCGCGCCCATTGCGCCTTATGGTGTCACCCGAAAATATGTCCGCCGACTCATCGAACAATATGGCGGCTTCATCGAAATTTATGTGGGAACGCCCCTCGATATCTGTGAAAGCCGCGACCGGAAAGGGCTTTATGCAAAGGCCCGCGCCGGACTCATTCGTGAGTTTACCGGCATCAGCGATCCGTATGAAGCGCCCGAATCGCCCGAAGTCTATATTGACACCACCGACATGACGCCGGATGAAGCCGTTCAGGAGGTGCTGCTGTACCTGGAACGATCGGGGTACATGCGGTAGGGATGGAGTGGCTTCCCAAATATTTCAAACCGTTATGAAATGAAAGAAAATCTCGTACAGGATGGAAGACAATATCGAATACCCGACAGAAACGGTTCAAAACTGTATAGCGCTTCTTGACAACCTCAACCGGAATGCGGGGCTGCTGGCCCGTTTGCCAAAATCTCAGAGAATCGCCCTGCTGACAGCCGCGGGTCAGCTTTCCAGACCGGACCGGCGTGAACGTAAAATCCGCAACAAGGAGAAAAATCGTCTGGAACGGCAAAAAGTCGTTCTTCAAGAGCGCAGCGCCCGCGCGTCCACGGGCATCCGCCGCGCCCGGGATGCCAGCGTTTTCACGGCGCCGTTATACATCGCGGATTCCGGAAACGAGGCCGGGCGTCCGGAATTGTCGTCTCCCCGCAACTGCTATATCTGCAAGGCGGAGTTCACCCGCCTCCATTTTTTCTATGACGCCTTGTGCCCGGCCTGCGCCGAATTCAACTATCAGAAGCGTTTTCAGACGGCGCGGCTGAACGGCCAGGTGGCGCTCATCACCGGATCGCGCGTCAAGATCGGCTACCAGGTGGCGCTGATGCTGTTGCGCGCTGGCGCGGACGTCATCGCCACCACCCGGTTTCCGGTGGATGCCGCCATGCGGTTTTCGCGTGAGGCTGATTTTCCGATGTGGGGGACTCGGCTGCATGTTTACGGGCTTGATTTACGGCATACGCCCAGCGTCGAAATCTTCACACGCCATGTCGAACAGACTTACCGCCGGCTGGATATCCTGATCAACAACGCGGCCCAGACCGTCCGAAGACCGCCGGGATTTTACGCGCATCTGATGGAGAATGAAAGCCGTGCGACGAATGATTTCCCCGAATCCGTTCAAAGGCTTCTGGCGGAGTACCGGTCATGCGTTTGTCAACTGCAGGCGCTTTCCGGCGGCGATAGCGATATGGAATCCGCGCTGCCTGCGGTTTGGAATGGCGGCGCGGTTCCGGGAATCGGGCTGCGGGCTTCAGCGCAGTTGTCCCAGATTCCCTACTCGTTTGACCATGCACCGGACACGGAAAAGATTTTCCCGAAGGGAATGCTGGATGCGGATTTACAGCAGGTGGATCTGCGCGATACCAACAGTTGGCGGCTGAAACTGGGAGAGGTT
>JAJYBO010000283.1 GCA_021778975.1 Deltaproteobacteria bacterium | reverse complement strand
AAACTACGCCGAAGCCCGCATCGAAAGGCTGATCCAGCCGTCACCGGACAGAATTTCTCCCCAATGCCCTTACAGCGGATACTGCGGCGGCTGCAAATGGCAGTTCGTGGACTACAGCCGCCAGTTGCACTACAAACATCGACACATCATCGAATCCCTGGAACATATCGGCCGTATCACCGATATTCCGGTGCGTCCTCCCATCGCTTCGGAACGCATCTGGGAATATCGGAACAAAATCGAATTCACCTGCTCCGGCAATCGCTGGTATCTTCCGGGAGAACCGCGCCTTCCACGTGACAATGGCGACGATCCGGCATTCGGATTTCACGCGCCGGGGGTCTTTCACAAAGTGATCGACATCGGCGCCTGTCTGCTTCAGCCGGATCTCGGCAACCGGATTTTTCAGACCATCCGGGAGCAGATCATACATTCCGGCATCCCCATGTACAGCCCCATCACCCATACGGGATTCTGGCGGTTCGTGATGCTGCGGCACTCGGCGGCGCACGACCGGTGGATGGTCAACATCATCACGGCCTCGGAAAACCGCGCCCAGGTTCAGCCGCTGGCGGACATGCTTTGCGACATCTATCCGGAGATCACATCGGTTGTCAACAACATTACCTCCCGAAAGGCCGCCATTTCCGCCGGTGAATATGAAATTCACCTTTCCGGAGAGCCAGAAATCCGCGACCGCATCTGCGGTTTTGAATTCGACATCGCCGCCAACGCTTTTTTTCAGACCAACACCCGGGGCGCGCAGACCCTGTACCACACCGTAAAGGAATATGCCGCCTTGACCGGTTCTGAAACCGTTTTCGATCTGTATTCCGGAGCAGGCACCATCGCCATCTGTCTGTCTGAAGCCGCCGGACGCGTTATCGGATTTGAAATCGTGGATGTTGCGGTAGCCAACGCCGAAAAAAACTGCCTGAAAAACGGCGTGTCCAACTGCACATTTTACCGGGGAGACATCAAGGAACGTCTCTCCGAAGTATCCGCCGCCCCGGACGTGATGATCATTGATCCGCCCCGAGACGGGATGCACAAATCCGTCGTACGGCGGATACTGGATATGGGCCCTGAAAAAATCGTCTATGTCTCCTGTAACCCGGCCAGCCTGGCGCGAGATCTGAGCCTGATGAAAGACGCCTATCATATTCCGGAAATTCAGCCGGTGGACATGTTCCCCCATACCTTTCATATCGAATCCGTGGCGCGGCTTCAGAAAAAAAGCCCGATGCAGCCGGGTTCCATCCCCACTCCAGAGGTTTCAACTTGCTGAAAAAAATCGTATTTCTGGACAGAGACGGCGTCATCAACCGGGATTCCGCCAATTACGTCAAGTGCTGGGACGAATTCGTTTTTCTACCCCGCAGCCTCGAGGCGCTGAAGCTTCTGACCGACAGCGGTTTCACGCTGATCGTTATCACCAACCAGTCCATCATCAACCGCGGGTGGATCCGGCCTGAAATTCTGGAAGACACGCACCGGCGGATGAAACAGGCGATCGCATCCGCAGGCGGACGGATCTTCGATATTTTTTACTGCCCGCACCGCCCCGATGAAAACTGCGACTGCCGAAAGCCCAAACCCGGACTGATCCGCCAGGCATGCCTGAAGCATGACATTGACGTGTCGGACACCGTCATGGTGGGAGACAGCGCCAAAGACATCCTGTGCGGCATCGCCGCGGGATGCCGCAGCACCGTTCTGGTGGAAACCGCCGACAACCGCCTGGCGCGGGACACCCTGACGCGGCAGCAGGTATATCCGGACGCCGTGTTTCCGGATCTGCTGGACGCCGCCCGATGGATCGCCGCATGAACGCACCGACAGACCTGACATCATTTGAAGGCTGCCTGGAACGCATCACGTTTTACAACCCCGAAAACCATTACACGATCGCCAGATTCCGTCCTGCAGGCGCTCAGAATCTGATCACCGTCGTCGGATTCATGCCGGACCCCTCGCCGGGAGAATCCCTGAAACTGGACGGCGTCTGGAAAACCCATTCCCGGTACGGGCAGCAGCTTAAAATCGAACGGTTCGAAGTGCTGCTGCCGGCCACCGTCGATGGGATACGAAACTATCTGAAATCGGGCGTCATCAAGGGGCTGAGCGCCAAAATCATTTCGCGCTTGATCCGGCGCTTCGGCGATCAGACGCTTGACATCATCGAATCGTCGCCGGAAAAACTGCAAAGCGTCAAAGGCATCGGAAAAGTCATCGCACAGCAGATCACGGATTCCTGGAAATCCCATCATGCCGCGCGCAATCTCATGGTTTTTCTGCAGGATCGCGCCATTTCCCTTTCATACAGCGGCTGGATTTTCAAGCAATACGGAATGGAAGCCGTTGACATTCTGACGCGCCATCCCTACCGGATCGCCATTGATATGCCGGGCGCCGGATTTTACATCGCCGACCGGATCGCACAGCATCAGGGCGCGGCCCCGAATGATCCGCAGCGGATCCGCGCCTGTATTCTCTATCTGCTGGAACAGACAGCCGCGGACGGCAACATGTTCATGACGCATATGGAGCTTCTCCGTAGCTGCGCCGACAAATTCGCCGTCAACACCGATCTGACATCAACCGCCATCTCGGAGCTGACCGCTGAAAACGCTTTGATTCAGGAGCCGCTCCCGAACGCCGCCCGGAATGAAACCGCCGTCTATCTGCCGGAACTGCACGAAGCGGAAACGGGTATTTCACGCCGGCTCAAAGCGTCTCTGTCCATCCCGGTCACCCCTCCCGACCTGGATCAGGAGCAGATGACACATGAAATTTTAAACCGCCTGGCCATCCAGCTTTCCGCCGAACAGCAGGCCGTCCTTGAAAAAGTGCTGCGCCACAGAGCGGCGATCATTACCGGCGGCCCCGGAACCGGCAAGACCACGCTGATCCGCTCCATTTCCGCCATTTGCGATCGGATGCGCCGCAAAACGGTCTTATCGGCGCCGACCGGCCGCGCCGCCAGACGCCTTTCGGAAGTAGCGCGCAAAAAAGCCTCCACCCTTCATAAACTCCTTGGGTACAACCCGGAAGAAGGCGGATTTCAGAAAAATGAAGACGACCCCCTGGATGTGGATGTCATGATCGTGGATGAAGCCTCTATGGTTGACGCCCGGCTGATGTACCGGCTGCTGAAAGCCATTCCCGTCACGGCGACCCTGATTCTGGTGGGAGACGTTTTCCAGCTCCCTTCGGTCGGACCGGGAAACGTTCTTTCCGATATGATCCAGTCCGGAGTGGTCGAGACAT
>JAJYBO010000054.1 GCA_021778975.1 Deltaproteobacteria bacterium | reverse complement strand
TATGACGTGGAACGATATTTCCGGGACGCCAAAGTCACGGAAATCTACGAAGGCACCAGCGAAGTCCAGCGCATGGTCATATCCCGCGCGCTGCTGAGCCGCCCGGTGTGATACCGGTGTGATGCCATGAATTCAAGGAATCGGACGATGCTCAAACTTCTCGTGTGTATCAAACAGGTGCCGATGGTGACCGAACTCCCGTGGGACGCCGCCACCGGAAGCCTCAAGCGGTACATGGCGGAGGGCATGATGAACCCCGCCTGTAAACACGCCCTGGAAGCCGCGGTTCAGATCAAAAGCCTTTATGGGGCGCACATCACGGTGCTTTCCATGGGCCCTCCCGCAGCGGAGGAAGTTCTTCGCGAAGCCCTGGCAATGGGCGCGGACCGGGGCGTTTTGCTGACCGATCCGCGCATGGCGGGCGCCGACACCCTGATCACCTCCCACACCCTGGCGATGGCTATCCGGAAGCAATGCCCGGATTTTGATCTGATTCTTTGCGGCTCCTGCACCAGCGACAGCGAAACTGCCCAGGTCGGCCCCCAAATCGCCGAAGCGCTGGACATCGCCGGGGCCGCATACGCCGCGCATATCGCCATCGAGGGCCGAACGGTTCAGGTGCAGCGTGAATGCGACGATTTTCTCGAAACGCTGGAAATGGAGATGCCGGCCCTTGTCACCATCGCCACCACCGGCCACCATCCCCGGTACGCCTCTTTGCCCGGGCTTCAGAACGCTTTTGAATGCGGTGACATCGCGGTTCTCGATGCGGACGCCATCGGCCTTGAACCCGGAACATCCGGCATGAAAGCTTCTCCCACCCGAATACTGGATGTTTATACCCCGACAGCCGGTAAAACGAATGTCATCCTCAAAGGCGCGGCACCCAAGATGGCGCAGACGCTGTTTGAGCGGTTCGGTGACAGACTGAGCGGCGCTATGGCCAAAGACCTCAAAACCCATGAACACGATGACTTCCATGACGAAAGTGACGATGAATAACGACAATCGCAGCATTTGGGTATTCGGAGATTACCGGAATTATTTTCAGAACCGGGTGACGCTGCAACTGCTGGCCCGCGCCAGAGAACTGGCGCCCCGAATCGGCGCTGCCGTCTGCGCTGTCATTTTCGGAAATCATGTGGATGAATACATCCGTGAATACATCGCGCATGGCGCGCAGACGGTGTATGTCTGCGATCACCCGCGGCTTAAAACCTACGCTGTCGAGACCTTCACGACGTTGACGGCGCGACTTGTCATGCGGTATGAACCGGAAATATTTCTGATCGGCGCCACGGATTTCGGACGCGAATTCGCCCCGCGAGCGGCAAAGCGTCTTAAAACCGGTCTGACAGCGGACTGCGTCGGGCTTGACATCAATGAAACCGGCCTGCTGGTGCAAACCGCTCCATCTTTCGGCGGCAATCTGATTGCCCGCATCATCACGCCGGAAGCGCGCCCGCAGATGGCGACCGTCAGACCCGGAACATTCCCCGAACGTCCCCACGACGATCAGGCGACCGGGCAGGTCATCGCCATCCCCTTTCCGGAAGATATTCCCTGTGACCGGGTCAGGCTGGTGCATTCCGAACGCAAACCGCCGCGCGAGCAGCGTATCGAGGACGCCCGGATCGTCATCTGCGGCGGCAGAGGCATGGGCAGCCGGACCAAATTCAAAAAGCTTTTCGAGATGGCAAGACTGATGGGAGCGGAAGTTGGGGCGACGCGTCCGGTGGTCTATTCCCGATGGGCGGAACATGATAGCCTTGTCGGTCAGGCCGGAAAGCACGTTCACCCGCAGGTTCTGTTTTCCTTCGGTGTCAGCGGAGCGATTCAGCACACCGCCGCCATCCACGACGCGGACCTGATCATCGCCGTCAACAAAAACCCGCACGCCGCCATCATGAAAATGGCCGATGTCGCTATAGTTGCAGATGCCAGCCAGTTCTGTTCCGCCCTGATCCGGGAACTCCGGAAGCGAATCCGGGAGTGATATCCGGCGTTTTCGTCTGATCTTTCCACTCCAGTTTAACCCTCTGGATAAATTAGATGATCCAATCCCATTAAACTGAGCCAGCGCCGAAAACACTAACTGGAGACCAGAATGGCCAAAGCCAAAGAGAAAGTCATCAAAGAAGAACCTATCGAAAAGCAACTTTGGAAATCAGCCGACAAGCTCCGTAAAAACATTGATGCCGCCGAATACAAGCATGTCGTCCTGGGCCTGATCTTCCTCAAATACATTTCCGATGCCTTTGAGGAACTGCATTCCCAACTGAAAAGTGGTTCAGGCGACTATGCTGGCGCCGACCCCGAAGACAAAGACGAGTATAAAGCCGAGAATGTCTTTTTCGTGCCGGAAATCGCCCGCTGGTCGTATCTTCAGGGCAAGGCGAAACTTCCCGCCATTGGCAAGGAAGTCGATAATGCCATGGACGCCATCGAGAAAGACAACCCGTCACTCAAGGACGTGCTTCCCAAGGTCTATGCCCGGGGGAACCTTGATCCCACGAGCCTTGGCGGGCTTATTGACCTTATCGCCAATATCGCCCTCGGTGACGCGAAGGCCCGGAGCGCCGATGTGCTTGGCCACGTGTTCGAGTATTTCCTCGGTGAGTTCGCCCTTGCGGAAGGAAAGAAGGGCGGACAGTTCTATACGCCGCGAAGCGTCGTCGAGCTTCTTGTCGAGATGCTCGAGCCCTACCGAGGCCGAGTCTTTGATCCCTGCTGCGGTTCGGGTGGCATGTTCGTGCAGTCGGAAAAGTTCGTGGCCGAGCATCAGGGAAAGGTGAATGACATCTCGATTTATGGGCAGGAGAGCAACCAGACGACCTGGCGTCTGTGCAAGATGAACCTCGCCATCCGGGGCATTGACAGCTCCATGGTCAGGTGGAACAACGAAGGATCTTTCCTCAACGACGCGCACAAAGACCTCAAGGCGGATTTCATCATCGCGAATCCCCCTTTCAACGTGAGCGACTGGTCGGGCGAGCTTCTTCGCACCGACGGACGCTGGAAGTTTGGCGTTCCCCCGGCGGGCAACGCCAACTACGCCTGGATTCAGCACTTTCTCTATCACCTGAGTCCCTCGGGAAGTGCGGGCTTTGTCCTTGCCAAAGGTTCTCTCACCTCGAAAAGTTCGGGCGAGGGTGACATCCGTAAGGCTCTCATCGAAGCCCGCCTTGTGGACTGTATCGTCAACCTTCCCGCGAAACTTTTTCTGAATACACAAATTCCTGCTTGCCTCTGGTTTCTTTCGCGCGACAAGGCGAACGGCGGCTACCGTAACCGCACCGATGAGATACTGTTCATAGACGCCCGCAACGAGGGCGTGCTCATCAATCGCCGCACGAAGGAACTCCGGAACGAAGACATCGAGAAGATCGCCCGCACCTATCGCGAGTGGCGCAAGGTTACGGGAAATTACGAGGACATCAAGGGCTTTTGCAATTCCGCCAGCATCGAGCGGGTCAAGGAACTGGATTATGTACTCACGCCGGGGCGCTACGTGGGCCTCCCTGACGACGAGGACGATTTCGACTTCAACGAACGCTTCACTGCCCTCAAATCCGAGTTCGAGTCCCAGCTCATCGAGGAAGCGAAGCTCAACCAGGCGATACGGGAAAACCTCAAAAAGGTGAAACTGGTATGAACGACAGTCCTGTTATTTTTGCTCACGATATTCAAAAGCGCATTTAAACGCTGCATGGTGTTCAGGTCATGCTTGATGAAGAACTGGCTGGGCTCTATAGTGTGGAAACCAAGGTTCTCAATCGAGCCGTTAAAAGGAATATCGATAGATTTCCATCAGAATTCATGTTTCAAATTTCCGAGACAGAACTTGAGATCTTGAGGTCACAAATTGTGACCTCAAGTTGGGGTGGCCGCCGTTACCTGCCCCATGTCTTTACCGAACAAGGTGTAGCCATATTTGACGGCTTCGTAAAAAGTCCGGATGCTGCGTTGCGGAAGCATTGGTATGAAGGAGAGGAACCATGAATAACGATCTGCGATGGAAACAAAGATTTCAAAACTTTACCAATGCCTACAATACTTTTTTTCGTACCCTGCAACGCCACGAAACCGAGCCGGAAGACGAAATCATTCAGATGGCGTTGGTTCAGACCTTTGAGTTCACCTACGAACTGACTTGGAATGTCATGAAAGACTACTTGGAAAACGAAGGCTATGATGAGGTAAAAAATCCCAAGCAGACGATTCGCACCGCATTTCAGGCTGAATTAATCACGGATGCCGAGAAATGGATGGAAATGATCCAAAAACGAAACCTGGCGAGCCATACCTACGATCAAACCATTCTCAATGAAACAGTTCAGTACATCAAGGATGAGTTTTTCCCCTTGGTGCGAAAACTCCATGAGGATTTGAAAGCTCGCCTATGAAATATGGACTAAGTGAATCCCAGCTACAGGAAATCATTGCCTTTATTTCCCAATATCCAGAGATCGAAGAAGCTGTTCTCTTTGGATCTCGCGCCATCGATACCTTTAAGGAGGCGTCCGATATCGATATTGCCCTCAAGGGTGAGTTTGTGAATCACGGGCTGGCGGCCAAGTTGAAATATAACATCGAAGAAGATACCTACTTGCCATTTTTCTTTGACTTTGTGGCATATCCCACAATCACCAACGAAGATTTGAAAAAACATATCGATACCAAGGGAGTACTGATTTATCGGAAAGGTGGACCTGGTATAAGTGAATGGAAAGAATATTGCTTGGGTGATTTAGCTGAAAAAATTGCAATGGGGCCATTTGGCTCAAATATTAAAGTTGAGACTTTCAAAGATTCAGGTATTCCTATAATAAGCGGTATGCACCTTCACGGGATTCGCTTAATAGATAACAACTTCAATTACATTACAAAAGAGCATGCGGATAAGCTAATAAGCTCAAATGTATATCGTCACGATGTAATCTTCACTCATGCAGGTACGATTGGACAGGTTTCATATATTCCAGATACATCAAGATTTAAAAGATATATCATTTCTCAGCGTCAATTTTATCTAAGGTGTAATCCAAAAAAGCTTGACTATAAATACATTACATATTTTTTTAAATCACCTCTTGGTCAACATCTTATAGATGCGAATACGAATCAGACAGGGGTTCCGTCTATTGCACAACCTGTGACATTTTTGAAAAATGCTGAAGTACCTATCCCCCCCCTCGCCGAACAGCGTGCCATTGCCGCCGTGCTTTCCAGCCTCGACGACAAGATTGACCTCCTGCACCGCCAGAACAAGACTCTGGAAGCCATGGCCGAGGCGCTGTTCCGGCAGTGGTTTGTGGAAGAGGCGGATGAGGGGTGGAAGGAAGGAACAGTAGCTGATCTCATTGATTTTAATCCGAACAGAAAACTCCCCAAAGGAACTCCTGCCCCTTATTTGGGAATGGCAAGTCTAAGCATATCAACTTTTATGCCAACCGATTGGTGCGAACGCGAATTTTCTTCGGGAATGAAATTCATGAATGGCGATACGCTGATTGCGCGAATTACGCCATGTCTTGAAAATGGGAAAACGGCTTTTATAACCTTCCTAAAAGAAAATGAAACGGGGTGGGGCTCAACCGAATATATCATAATGAGGCCCAAAGAACCTCTCCACCCGTTTTTCGCATATATTTTGGCCAGAACGAAAGACTTCAGGGATTATGCCGAAGGCTGTTTGGAGGGAACAAGCGGAAGGCAGCGAGTCAATATTGATCACTTGATGATTTATCCTATCTCCCTTCCCGATAAACAGACGATTGAAAATTTCAACAGTCTCGCTCGCAGTATCGTGCCTAAGCTGAGCCAAAACGCACAACAAATCCGCACCCTCGAAAAACTCCGCGACACCCTCCTGCCCAAGCTGATGAGCGGGAAAGTGAGGGTTTCAGTATGATGGTCGTAGAATTTCTTTCTTTCCTGGAAACGCTGGTCGAAACGACTGACGTTGAGTGCAAGGCCGCACAGGGTCGCAAAGGCGATGGGGAAATACCGGCCAGCGTGTGGGAAAGTTATTCGGCGATGGCCAATTCCGCCGGGGGCGACATTTACCTCGGGGTCGAAGAAACCGAAGACCACCAGTTTGTCTGCAAGGGAATCAAGGATATCCAGAGAGTCCGCAAAGCTTTTTGGGACAATATCAATTCGACAAAACACGTCAACAAAAACATACTGCGTGATTCCGATGTGGACGTCATTGAAGTAAACGGTCTTTCCATTCTGCACATCCACGTTCCCCGCGCACGGAGGCAGGACCGCCCTGTCTATCTGAAAAGTAATCCTATCGGGAACACCTATATCCGACGCCACGAAGGGGACTATCGGGCGGACGAAGAAACCATTAAGCGGATGATGGCCGAAGCCGTAGAAGACAGTCGGGATGACCGGATACTGGAACACTATGGACTTGCCGATCTGGATCAAGAGACGGTCAATGGCTACAGAAACCGTTTTTCCGCGCTGAAGCCCACAAGTCCCTGGCTCGACCTTTCGCTGGAACATTTCCTTCTACAGATTGGGGCAATAGGTATAGATCGTCAAACAGGCAAGAAAGGATTACGCATTGCGGGTCTTTTGATGTTTGGCCGGTATAATTCCATCAAAGAATATTTCCCTCATTACATGGTCGACTATCAGGAACGACCGGAACCCAAAACTGAACTGAGATGGGTGGACCGAATCATTCCCGACGATACCTGGTCGGGAAACATCTATGACTTCTATCAGAAAGTAATCCACAAGCTGACAGCAGACCTCAAGATTCCCTTCCGATTGCAGGGTGCCACTCGAATTGATGACACGCCCGTTCATCAGGCCTTGCGCGAAGCCCTGACCAATACGCTCATACATGCCGATTATACCGGCAGGGTATCCATTTTGGTCGTAAAAAGGCCCGACATGTTCGGCTTCCGCAATCCGGGCTTGATGCGGGTTTCGCTGGAGCAAGCTATTACCGGCGGTATCAGCGATTGCCGAAACCATGGAATTCAAAACCTCTTTCGCTTTGTGGGACTGGGGGATCATGCGGGTTCCGGCATACCGAGTATTCTTAAATCATGGAATTCGCAACATTGGCGCGCGCCTTTGTTGTATGAAGACCCAATCCATGAACAGACCTTATTGGAATTACGGACCCTTAGCTTGCTCCCGGAAGAAAGCGTAAAGCACCTTGAAATGATTTTTGGCAAAGGATTCCATCTTTTGACGGAACTCCAGAAGATCGCACTTCTGACGGCCGAGACGG
This sequence comes from Deltaproteobacteria bacterium, assembly GCA_021778975.1. GTDB lineage: Bacteria > Desulfobacterota > Desulfobacteria > Desulfobacterales > Desulfatirhabdiaceae > RAAP-1. The sequence continues at coordinate 6,468 of JAJYBO010000054.1, read as the reverse complement.
AAGGGGCTGTGTCCCATTCACGGATGAAAACGCTCTGCACGGCTCATACCAAGGACATTTCTGATATGCTGGCAAGCTTAGTGAAAGAAGGTTTTCTGGAAAAGGAAGGCGAAACTCGGGCTTCGATTTATTTCATCAGAGGTTCTCGCCAAAAGCAGGGTTTTGCCCTGGAATTGACCGAGAGCTCCCCAGATTTGAAGTTTAGCTTCCCAGATTTGAAGTTTAGCTCCCCAGATTTGACGTTGAGCTCCCCAGATTTGACAGCCTTACTATCAAAAAAACTTTCCGAGTGGAATTTCTTCCGAATGCCTCGAAAACTTGCGGCGAATAAAATGCAAGAGCTGATCTTAATCCTTTGTCGCGACCAATGGCTTACCCTTGCCGAGTTAGGCAAACTACTGGATCGTGACAACAAAGCATTGCAGGATCAATATTTGACGCGCATGATCGCGGCTAAGAAACTGCGGTTGAGATACCCGGAGACGCCAAATCATCCCCAGCAGGCGTACAGGATTAAAAATGAAAACTAAAATCACCGAATCCGAAATCGAATCCTTCGCCATCAACCTTCTGGAAAAACAGGGCTACCGGTACATTTACGGCCCTTCCATCGCTCCTGACAGCGACACCCCGGAACGCGCATTCTTCGAGGAAGTCTTTCTGACCGACCGGCTGCGAAACGCCGTTAGTCGCATCAATCCAGCCGTTCCCGCCGACGCCCGCGAAGACGCCATCATGCAGATTCAGCGTCTTGCCACGGCTGATCTCATCGCCAACAACGAGGCTTTTCATCGTCTCCTCACCGAGGGTGTCAGGGTCAACTATCAGAAGGACGGGCAGGTACGCGGCGATCTGGTGTGGCTGATAAATTTCCGCCAACCTGAAAACAACGACTTTGTGGTGCTCAATCAGTTCACCATCATCGAAAACCACGTCAACAAACGCCCCGATGTAATTTTGTTTGTCAATGGTATTCCTCTGGTCGTCATCGAGCTTAAAAACCCCGCCGATGAGAACGCCACGGTCCACTCAGCCTTCAAGCAGTTGCAGACCTACAAACAGACTATTCCGTCCCTGTTTGCCTGCAACGGATTTCTGGTGATCTCCGATGGACTGGAAGCCAGGGCCGGAACCCTTTCGTCCGGGTTCAGCCGCTTTATGGCCTGGAAAACCGCCGACGGCAAAGTGGAAGCTTCCCCTCTGGTCAGTCAACTGGAAATTCTCAGCCAGGGGATGCTGAACAAGGCTACCTTGCTTGATTTGGTGCGACATTTCATTGTGTTTGAGAAATCCAAGAAAGAAGATAAAGATACCGGTATCATTACGATTCAGACCGTCAAAAAGCTTGCGGCCTATCACCAGTATTTTGCGGTCAACCGCGCCGTGGAATCAACCTTGCGAGCTTCGGGGTTTGTGAGAAAGGAAAAAGCGGATTCTTCTGGCATGATTGCTTGTGAGAGTCCGGAAAGCTACGGTGTGGCCGGCGTCAAAACCCAGCCGGCCGGCGACAAAAAGGGCGGCGTGGTCTGGCACACGCAAGGGTCGGGCAAATCACTTTCCATGGTCTTCTACACCGGAAAGATCGTGCTTGCCATGGACAACCCGACTGTATTGGTTATTACCGATCGGAACGACCTGGACGACCAGCTCTTTGACACCTTCGCCGCGTCAAGGCAGTTGTTGCGGCAGGAACCGGTACAGGCGGAAGACCGAGAACACCTGAAAGAATTGCTCAAGGTGGCATCAGGCGGCGTGGTGTTCACCACGATCCAGAAGTTTCAGCCCGAAGAGGGCAATGTTTACGAGAAGCTATCCGACCGAACGAATATCATCGTCATTGCCGACGAAGCGCACCGTACCCAATACGGCTTCAAGCCAAAAACCATTGACGACAAAGACGCCAACGGCAATGTCATCGGCAAAAAAGTTGTCTATGGCTTTGCCAAGTACATGCGCGACGCCCTTCCCAACGCGACCTACCTTGGCTTTACCGGCACACCGATCGAAAACACCGACGTCAACACGCCTGCCGTTTTTGGTAACTACGTTGATATCTACGACATAGCCCAGGCCGTTCAGGATGGAGCCACTGTACGCATCTACTACGAGAGCCGCCTTGCAAAAATCATCCTGAGTGATGAAGGCAAAAAGCTCATTAAAGACCTGGACGATGAATTGGCCCCAGATGAAGTCTCAGAAACACAAAAGGCCAAAGCCAAGTGGACCCAGTTGGAAGCCCTCATCGGCAGCGCCGACAGAATCAAACAGGTAGCCCGAGACATCATTACCCATTTTGAGGCCCGCCAATCCGTTATGGAAGGAAAGGCGATGATCGTCACCATGAGCCGCCGGATTGCCGCCGGACTCTACAAAGAAATCATCACCATTAAGCCCGAGTGGCACAGCGACGACCTGAAGAAAGGCGTCATCAAGGTTGTGATGACCTCCGCTTCGTCGGATGGTCCCGAAATATCGAAGTATCACACCACGAAAGAACAGCGTCGCTCCCTGGCCGACCGCATGAAAGATCCAGACGATGAACTGAAACTGGTCATTGTCCGCGATATGTGGCTGACCGGATTTGACGTACCATCGTTACACACCCTCTACATTGACAAACCGATGAAGGGGCACAACCTGATGCAGGCCATTGCTCGTGTTAATCGGGTTTACAAAGACAAGACGGGCGGGTTGATTGTGGACTATTTGGGAATTGCCTTAGACCTGAAAAAGGCTCTCTCATTTTATTCCGATGCAGGCGGCAGGGGCGACCCTGCCACAACCCAGGAACAAGCCGTTCAGTTGATGCTCGAAAAAATCGAAGTCGTATCGCAAATGTTCCATAGCTTCGCATATGAACATTATTTCGAGACTGATACCAGCAAGAAGTTGTCTATTATTCTCGGTGCCGAAGAACATATTCTCGGTTTGGAAAATGGTAAGAAGCGATTCATTGACGAAGTTTCGGCCTTGTCCCAGGTCTTCTCCATTGCCATTCCACACGATCAGGCTATGGACGCCAAAGATGAAGTGGCTTTCTTCCAGGCGATCAAGTCACGACTGGTCAAATTTGACAGCACAGGCGCTGGAAAGACGGATGAAGAAATTGAAACCGCTATTCGACAGGTCATCGACAAAGCCCTGGTCACCGAAAAAGTCATTGACATTTTCGATGCCGCCGGTATTAAAAAGCCGGATATTTCCATCCTCTCCGATGATTTTCTTCTCGAAGTCAAGAACATGGAGCACAAGAACATCGCCCTCGAGGTTTTGAAAAAACTCTTGAATGACGAAATCAAGGGACGCACCAAAAAGAACCTGATTCAAAGCCGATCGCTCATGGAAATGCTTGAAAACTCTATCAAGAGATACCACAACAAGATTCTGAGCGCCGCAGAAGTGATTGAGGAGTTGATCAATCTCTCCAAAGAAATCCATGAAATGGATAAAGAGCCCCAGGAAATGGGCCTGTCCGAGTATGAATATGCCTTCTACACTGCTATTGCAAATAATGACAGCGCAAAACAGATAATGGAAAAAGACAAGCTCCGTGGACTTGCGGTCGTACTTTATGAAAAAGTAAAAGAAAACGCCTCTATTGACTGGACCATAAAAGAAAGCGTCAAAGCAAAGTTGAAAGTAATAGTGAAGCGTATTTTGCGACAGTATGGCTATCCACCGGATATGCAAATGCTGGCAACGGAAACAGTGCTGAAACAGGCTGAATTGATTGCAGAAGAATTGACTCATGATGCGTGAAATAAGGGCCTGCCTTTGCCGTCCTGGCTCAGGCGGGAAGATGGGCGCGGGAATACAGCTATTAAGAAGGAGATTCCATAATGGATATTGTCGTCACCCACACCAACGGCCTGCCCTGGATCCGCATCAGCGGCAGAATGGACAGCATGACCGCGCCGGATGTGGAAAGATGTCTCAATGAATTGATTACCTCAGGACATCGGCAACTGATTCTGGACATGGGAGCGGCTCACTATATGAGCAGCCTGGCGCTGCGGGTGCTGCTGACGGCGCAGAAGCAGTTGAAAAAGGCCGGAGGCGAAATTGCGATCTGCCAGCCGACGCCGGCGGTGGTGGATATATTGACCATGAGCGGGTTCAATCTGCTGTTCCAGATTTATGACAGCCCCGAGGCCGTCACTGCCGCAACAGGCGCGGCGCCGACAGCCGTCCATGAAACGCAGATGGATATTGAAGGGGTTTCTCTGCGCTGCATCCATCGCAGCAGCCCCCCTGGAAAGCTGTCCATCATCGGTTCCCAGGAAAAACTGGCGGATTCGCGATACGAAGCGTCCGATGTTGTCATGGTCAGGGCTTCCGACATCCAGTACGGTGCAGGTCTGGCAACAGTAGGAGATGCCTATGACGATTACCGGCATTTTTTCGGCGAAGCCGTCGTTCTCAATCACAGCCTGTTTTTTTATCCGGCGGTCAAACGGCCGGCCGCGGATTTCATGCTGTGTTCTCCCCAAACCGCCGAAAATGTCCTTTATCCGTTTCTGCACGGTTTGGGATTTGGCGGCGAATTTTCTCACCTGATCTCTTTTGAGGGCCAGACCGGGCCGGTCGAGTTGGACCGGCTGGCGCAAATTATAGGGAAAATCATCCCTGACCGCATTCTTGGATTTGTCCTGCTGGCCGAAAGCAGCGGTCTGTGGGGTATGCACCTGCGGCAGACGCCGCTGGCTGAAAACCGTCCCGCCAACGGCAAACCCATATTTGACACCGAAAATTTTCAGCGATGGATCCATTTTCCGGTCGAACCGGCACATGTGCATCATATCGTGGCCGGCGCCGGACTGATCGCCCATCATGTGTCCGCGGCCTCTCGGCCCATTCAGGAACTCTTTGCCAGGGGCAGCCGCATTCACTGCCACGCCGGCATATTTTCCCGCGAGCCTCTCAGCAAACACCTGGATCAGTTTGAACATGAGCTGCAGCGGATCACAACCGAGCTTCCGGTCTCCTGTGTGCAGCATCTGATGGGTCAGTCCTGTTTTCATCACGGAATGATCGGTATTATCGAACTGGAAATATAACATTTATGGAACTCTGGATCGGCGCATTAAATCTGGGATGGCTGTATGCCGTCATGGCCATCGGCGTTTTTATCACATTCCGGATCCATGACTTTCCGGATATCACGGTGGATGGAAGTTTCACCTCCGGCGCCGCGGCCACGGCGGTGATGATATCGGCGGGATTCAATCCACTGCTGGCGCTTCTGGCCGGGTTTGTCGTTGGCATGATGGCCGGTGCGGCCACTGCGCTGATTACCACCCGGCTTCAGATCCACGGGCTTCTGGCCGGTATTCTGGTGATGACCGCCCTTTATTCCGTAAACCTGCACATCATGGGGCGCTCCAACATCCCCCTGCTGAATCAGACCACTTTGTTCACCTGGATCAGCCGGATCAATCCCGGACTTTCCTCCGAACTCTGGACAGCCCTGGTAATGGGCGTTTTTCTTGCGATTTTCTGGCTGGCGATATCGCTTTTCTTTGAAACCGACCTGGGAATCGCCATGAGGGCCACCGGCAATAATCCGGTCATGGCGGCGGCCAACGGCATCCATGTGAACCGGATGAAAATACTGGGCGTTGCCATGGCCAACGGACTGGTGGGGATTTCCGGCGGGCTGGTGGCGCAGTATCAGGGGTTTGCTGACATCGGCATGGGCATCGGAACGGTGGTCATCGGGCTGGCGTCGGTCATTATCGGTGAATCAATTCTGCGCAAGCGTTCGATTTATATCAAAATTCTTAGCGTCATCATCGGAGCCGTCCTGTTCCGGTGGATGATCGCTTTTGCCCTGTTTGCCGGTATGAACCCCATTGACCTGAAGCTGTTGACCGCTGTCTTTGTGCTGGCGACACTGGTGCTGTCAGGCTCCGTCGGAAGTTCCGGAACCGGAAAAACATCTTTTCGAGAACGGATTGCCGCCTCTTTTCACCGCAATCGCCGGTCATATGCGGCGGCGAGCGTGGTGATTCTGCTGCTGGCCGGATATTATGGCGCCAGAATCTGGATGACGAAGCATTCCGGCGGCGGGAAAACGTTTCGCATCGGTGTGGTGCAACTGACGGATCACAGCATTCTGAACATCACACGGGACGCATTTCTGAAAGAAATGGCGGAACTCGGCTATCAGAACGGCAAGAACTGCGTGTTCGATGTCGAAGACGCCAGCGGCGATATGGCGACGGTCAATACCATTCTGGATAAATTCATTTCAAACCGGATGGATCTGGTGGTCGCCATTTCCACCGGCTGCACTCAGGCCGCCATAACCAAATTCAAAGGTCCGATCGTGTTCGCCACCGTCGCGAATCCGTTCATCATCAAGGCCGGGAAATCCGATACGGATCATCTGCCCAACGTCACCGGCGTTTATGGCGGCGTGCCGATGGATAAGACCATGCAGATGGTGCACCAGATCGTGAAAGGCAG
>JAJYBO010000053.1 GCA_021778975.1 Deltaproteobacteria bacterium | reverse complement strand
CGGAAAAATTCAAGGAAATCGCGCAGGATGTCTTCTTCAAGGTTCAGGCCGCCTGGATGCGCCGGGATACCGTTTCGGTTCAGGGGCTTATCGGTCAGCAACTGAAGTCGGAATATGACGTTAAATTCGCGGAGTTGAAGCAGAAAGGTCTGATCAACCGTCTCGAAAACATCGCGGTGCGTCACATCGAAATTGTGGATGCCGGTCAGGAAGGCCAGGAAGTCTATATAAAGGTGCTGTTCACCGCCAACCTTCTGGATTACATGGTCGAGGAAGCCAGCGGCAACGTTGTCAAGGGCGATCCGTCTCAACCCGTTAAGTTTGAGGAATACTGGACGTTTGCGCGTCCTGTCGCCTCCACCCTGTGGAAGCTGGAAGGCATACAGGAAAAATAGCCGGTGGCCGCCTATTTCATTCGGAGAATGCTGCTCATCATCCCGACGTTTCTGGGCGTTACGCTGCTGGTGTTTGCCATCACCCGGATGGTGCCCGGAGGCCCTGTGGAGCGCATGATGCTCGAAGCCCAGCAGATGCGCACCCGGGAGGGCGGGCCTGTTTCGGGGGGCGGCAGTGAACGCCAGAGTCAGCCGCTTTCTCCGGATCAGATTCAAATGCTGAAAGCCTACTACGGGTTCGACAAGCCCGTGTGGCAAAGTTACTGTCAGTGGCTGTGGAAGGTGCTTCACGGCGATCTGGGAACTTCCACCCGCTATTATGAACCGGTCTGGAACATGATTTGCAGTCGGATACCCATTTCTCTGTATTTCGGATCCATGACGATGGTCATGGTCTATGGGATTTGCATTCCCCTGGGGATTTCCAAAGCGGTTCGCCATCACAGCATGTACGACAACGTTTCATCGGCCGTGATTTTTACGGGATACGCCATTCCGGGCTGGGTGGCGGGCGTGCTGCTGCTGCTGCTGCTGGCGTCTCATTGGGAATTTTTTCCGCTGGGAGGGCTGGTGAGCGATGATTTTGAAGATTTTACGCTGCTTCAGAAAACCGCCGATATCCTCTGGCATACCGCGCTGCCGCTGACGGCCTATGTCTTGGGGTCATTTTCGGTACTGACGCTGCTTGTCAAGAATTCCCTGATGGACAATCTTGCATCCGATTACGTCCGCACCGCCATTGCCAAAGGGCTTTCTTTCAAACAGGCTGTGTTTCGCCATGCCCTGCGCAACAGTTTGATTCCGGTCGCCACCACATTTGGAGACAACCTTTCCATTGTTCTGAGCGGTTCATTTCTGATCGAAAAAGTTTTCAATATCAACGGAATGGGGCTTCTTGGCTATGAATCCATCGTTGACCGGGATTATCCGGTGGTCATGGGGATACTGGTGATTTCTTCCCTGCTGTTCATGGCAGGAAACATCGTTTCCGACATCTGCGTGGCGCTGGTAGATCCTCGCGTGCGGTTCGGTTATAAGCGGTAGCGGAGCGCCAATATCGCGATGTTCAGCCCTCTGACCCGAAAAAAGCTGCGCCGGTTCAAGTCCATTCGCCGCGGATATTACGCATTCATTATCTTTTGCGTATTGATCGCGGCCTCGCTGGCAGCGGAGCTTCTGATCAACAGTCGGGCGCTGGTGGTGCGGTATCAGGGGCATTATTATTTTCCGACGTATGGAGAAATGATTCCCGGAACACGCTTCGGGCTGGATTACCCTTACGAAACCAATTACCGGAAGCTTTCCCTTTTGTTTCAAAAAGAAAACACCGGCAACCGGGTGTGGATGCCGCCAATCCCCTTCAACCCCTACGAAAACGACTTGCGCGAACACGCCTATCCCCCATTTCCGCCGTCGTTCGCGGACCGTCATTTTCTGGGTACGGACAGCTCCGGACGCGATATTGTCGCCAGACTTGTCTATGGATTCCGGATCGCCATCTTTTTCTCTCTGACACTTCTGGTGGTCAATTACACGATCGGTGTCTCGCTGGGTTGTATCATGGGCTATTGGGGCGGTGTTTTCGATCTTGTTTTTCAAAGGCTTATCGAAATATGGTCCAACGTTCCGTTTCTTTATGTCATTATCATTATTTCTTCGATTGTGGCGCCCAACTTTTTCATTTTAATTTTGATTATGGCGTGTTTCGGCTGGACCGGTCTGACCTGGACGATGCGCACCGCCACCTATAAAGAGCGGGAGCGGGAATACGCGCTGGCGGCCAAAGCGCTGGGAGCGTCGGACATTCGTATCATTTTCAAGCATATCATCCCCAATGTTGTTTCCGTAATTGTCACCTATGCGCCCTTTTCGATTGCCGGCGGCATTGTGGCGCTGACCTCACTGGACTATCTGGGATTCGGACTCGCGCCGCCGACACCAAGCTGGGGAGAGCTGTTGCAGCAGGGGTGGGACAACATGGACGCCTGGTGGATTTCCGGGTCGGTCATCGCCGCGATGGTCTTTACCCTGATTATCGTGACATTCATCGGCGAGGCGGTGCGGGAAGCGTTTGACCCAAAACTTTATACGACTTACGAATGACGGATTTTTACAAAGCCGTCAGAAATTCGACTTTTTACGAGAGCATCACGAATAATCGAGGAATTGACATGCAAACGAAATGGCGTCTGATATCGTTCACCGTGATAATGATCATGGCAATGGCGGCGGCATCTATGGCGGAAACGCCCCATTTGCCGGCGGACATTCACTGGCTGACCAACGATTCGGATCCCGTGTATGCGTCTTCGGACGCGATCAAGGGCGGCGCGTTGAATACCGCGGTGCTGAGTTTTCCGCTGACATTTCGAACTGTCGGGCCGGACTCCAACGGCAGTTTCCGGGATTTTATCCTGAACAACAATCTCAGTCTGATTGACATCCACCCCAATACCGGCAACATCATCCCTGAACTGGCTACGCACTGGGCTTTCGATAAAGATGGCAAGACCATGTACTTCAAGCTGAATCCCAATGCCACCTGGGCCTACGGAAAACTGGTCACCGCGGACGATTACGTCTTCACGCTGGAATTCATGCGTTCAAAATACATTGTCGCTCCGTGGTACAACGATTTTTATACCCATGAAATTGACCGCGTGATTGTCTATGATCCCTATACCATCGCGGTGGTGGGAAAAAAAGCGGAGCCGGATCTGTATCTGAAACTGGCCATCAGCCCGACCCCGCGGCATTATTATGGCGCGCTGAGTTCGGACTTTGTTTCACGCTATAACTGGAAGATTGTTCCCAACACAGGGCCGTATCAGATATCCGATTTTCAGATGGGAAAATATATTCACTTCAAACGCAAAAAAGACTGGTGGGGCAAAGACCTCCGGTATTTTAAAAACCGGTTTAACGTGGATCGCGTCAGCTTCACAGTCGTGCGCGACTTCAATATGCTCTGGGAGTATTTTAAAAAAGGAAAACAGGATGTTTTTGGTCTGGTGATGCCCCAGTACTGGCGCGACAAATGCCGGATTCCGATCTTTGAAAACGGGTATGTCGAGAAAGCCTGGTTTTTCAACGACAAACCGCGGTCAGCAACGGGGATGTGGCTGAATATGGATCGGGATATTTTCAAAGATTCCGGTGTCCGCTACGCATTCGCCCATGCCATGAATATCCAGAAGGTGATTGATGAAGTCCTCCGCGGCGATTATTATCGTCTGGAGCAGGCATATGTGGGCTATGGCCGTTACACGGACAACACCATCAAGGCCAGAGGATTCGACCTGGCCAAAGTGGAGCATTACATGAAGGCGTCTGGCTGGCGCCGCGGGGCCGATGGCATATGGGAGAAAAACGGCGGACGGTTTTCCGTCGAGGTGTTGTACAGCCTTGCCGAATACACCCCGCGGCTTGTTGTCCTCAAAGAAGAGGCCAAAAAGGCTGGTATCGAGCTGAGACTTCAGCTCAGCGACCCGGCGGCGGCGTTTAAGCAAATTTTAGAAAAAAATTTCGATGTGGCCTGGATGGGGTGGAGTACGTCGCTGCGACCTCAGTACTGGGAATTTTTTCATTCGGTGAATGCGCACAAACCCCAGACCAACAACATCACCAATACCGACGATCCGAAAATGGACAGTCTGATTGACGCATATCGCAACTCGTTGAGCGAGGCGGACCGGATTCGTCTGTCTCATGAGATTCAGCAGCGGATTCAGGAAATTGGAATGTTTGTTCCGACATTCATGATTCCTTATACGCGTGAGGCTTACTGGCGATGGTGGCGGTTGCCGACGCCGCTGGGAACCCGTCAGACGAACGATATTTTTGATCCCTTCAACAGCGTCACCGGCGGATTGTTCTGGTATGACCAGAAACGCCATGATGAAACCCTGAAGGCCATGAAGGAAGATCACCCGTTTCCGCCGGTGACGATTGTGGACAAAACCTATCAGACGGAACCACCGGTGAAATGAATACGATAATTTCGCAAATCAGCTCAGGAAGACATTTGTCGGAAATTACCTGAGTTTTATTGCCATTGGGATGCCAGTCGTGTTATAAAAAAAATCTACATGGAATACCGTTAGGGGTGCCGGTCTGCCGGCTGAGAACTCATGTTTGCAATGAGTAACCCTGAAACCTGATCAGGATCATACCTGCGTAGGAAAACGGAAGACGATAACAAACTGTCCTCAAACCGTTTTCCTGTTTTTCAGGAAAACGGTTTTTTTGTTTGGAGCGATCAATTTGGATGCTCTCGTAATAAGTCGTCAACCAACACAGGAGAAACTTTATGGAACAGGCAGCACTCGATGAGGTCATTATCAGCCGGGCAATTATTGACCGGTATATTGAAAAATTACGCAGTCATCTGGAAAGCGATGTGGTGATTGTCGGTGGTGGGCCGTCCGGGCTGGTGGCAGGATATTATCTGGCGAAAGCCGGAAAAAAGGTGGCGCTGTTCGAACGAAAACTGAGCATCGGCGGCGGCATGTGGGGCGGCGGAATGCTCTTCAATGAAATTGTGGTGCAGGAGGACGCCCTGCATGTTTTGGATGATTTCGGCGTGCGGTATCGCCGGTATGAACAAAACTACTATACCGCGGACGCTATCGAAACCGTGGCGACACTGACGGCCGGCGCCGTTCGCGCGGGTGTCAATATTTTCAACTGCGTTTCCGTGGAAGATGTCATGATGCGTCCGGAACAAATTACCGGTCTTGTCATCAACTGGTCACCAGTGGAAATGTCCGGCTTGCACGTAGATCCCCTGTCTATACGCGCCCGGTTTGTCATTGACGCGACCGGCCATGCTACGGAGGTGGTCAAGGTGGTTCAGCGTAAGGTTCCGGGAAAACTGCACACCCCCACCGGTCAGATTGAAGGCGAAAAATCCATGTGGGCTGAGCGGGCTGAAAACGACACGATGCAGAACACGCAGGAAATTTTCCCCGGATTATATGTCGCAGGCATGGCGGCCAACGCGACCTTTGGGGGGCCGCGCATGGGGCCTATTTTCGGCGGGATGCTTCTTTCGGGTGTGAAGGTGGCGTCCGAGCTGGTATCCCGACTGTCATAAGTACGAAGCCGTCATCTGTTCATTCACAAGATCAGAGGCTATTTTTCTTGACAAATCCGAATGTGACAGATAGAAAACTCTGAGTAGAGGCGGTTCAATCCAGGTCGAACAGCCCCAACCATATCGCTCAAATCAATGGCTTTGCGCACAGACCGCTTGATTCGTCAGCCGGATGCGGTCAAATTGCAAAGCCATTACTATATAAAAACAGCCTTTTTATCACTAACAAGCGTGGCGGGGTTTCCATGAGTAACTCAGACGACAAAACGCAGGCAGTTTCAGAAAAGACGGTCGAAACATCCGACAGGCCTGGCGGCAGTTCCAAAGGGATTATCGTTTTATGTTTTTTTATTGGGCTTGCCGCAAGTCTGGCCTTTGGGTGGGGCGTGTTTCCCAAACTTCTTTACTCCCGAAAACAGCAGCCCATTGATTTCAATCACAGCCTCCATGCCGGGGTTGTCAGCAACGGATGTGAAAGCTGTCATTTTCTTCGCGATGACGGCGCCTACTCCGGCGCCCCGAAACTGGCCCAGTGTATTGACTGCCATCAAGACGTACAGGGCAACAGCCCCGAAGAAGCCAAATTCGTGGATCAATATGTCAAAAAAGGGATAGAAGTCCCCTGGCTGGTCTATGCCAGACAACCGGCCTGCGTCTTTTTCTCTCACGCCGCACATATCAAGGCCGCGAAGATGGATTGCGTCACCTGTCACGGCAAAATTGGAGAATCCGAACACCTGAAGGTTTACGAACAAAACCGGATATCCGGATACAGCCGGGATATCGAAGGCGCAAGCCTCATAAATATGCTCGGATTCAAGAAACATACCTGGGATCGGATGAAAATGGACGATTGCTCGGAATGTCACCAGAAACAAAAAGCCGTGATGGGCAGTGTTCAGACGCAGAAAGAAGGCTGTTTTGTCTGCCATAAATAAGGGGATGATTTCATGAAAATAGACCGAAGAAGCTTTTTATCTCTGGGCATTGGCGCTGCGGCGGGCACGGCGCTTTCACCGTTACCCTGGAAATTGATGGACGATGTGTCTATCTGGACGCAAAACTGGCCGTGGACGCCGGTTCCCGCGGCGGGGGAATCCACTTATGTCAATTCTGTCTGCACCCTCTGTCCGGGCAGTTGCGGTATCACTGTCCGAAAAGTGGATGACCGCGGGGTCAAGATCGAAGGCATGAAAGGGCATCCGGTGAATCAGGGCGGCATTTGTATGCTGGGTCTTGCGGGCCTTCAGCTTCTATACGCTCCGGATCGGATCAAAACACCGCTGAAGCGCAGCGGCAAACGGGGAGATGGCAATTGGATCAGCATCACCTGGGATCAGGCCATATCCGAAGTCGCCGGTAAACTGAAAGAACTGAGAGCAAACGGTCAGGCGCATACGGTGGCCGGCATCACCGGAAGCGGTCCCAACACGGTGTCGCGCCTTTTCAAACGTCTTCTGACCGCCTTCGGTTCTCCCAATTTCTTCACCACCCCTTCGATGGACAGCAGCTACCGGCTGGCGCTTCAGATGATGAACGGCGCCCCGCCAGACGCCATCACCCCAGGATTCGATCTGGAAAATGCAGACTTCATTCTCAGCTTCGGCAGCGGTCTGCTGGACGGATGGGGGTCGCCGGTTCACATGTTCAGAACGAATACGGCCTGGCGTAAAACCCAGGCAAGGGTCATTCAGATCGAACCCCGCCTCTCTCGCACCGCAGCAAAGGCAGACCGCTGGATTGCCATTACCCCGGGGTCGGAAGCGGCGCTGGCGCTTGGCATTGCGCACGTCCTGATTAGCGAATCGCTGTATCGAAAAGAGTTTGTGGACAATTACACATCGGGGTTTGAAGGCGTTGTCAACGCAACCGGCGAGCTTCAAAAAGGGTTCAAACAGCATGTTCTGGAGAAATTCAGTCCTAAAACCGTTTCGGAACTTACCGGGCTTGATCCCGCCGCCATCATTCTGCTGGCCAGAGAATTCGCCAAAGCCAAAGCGCCCATCGCGCTTTTTGGCAAAGGTCAGGGAAAACAGCCGGGAAGCATGGACGAAGCCCTGTCCATTCACGCCTTGAATGCGCTGGTGGGGGTTATCAATCAGAAAGGCGGCATTTATGCGCTGCCCGCGCCGGACTACCCAGGCTGGCCCGCCATACCGCCAGATCCGATAGCGGACAGCGGCGTCAAACAACCACGAATAGACGGCGCGTCTTCCGATGCATTCAGCCGGTTGAATCAACTGCCGTCCGCGGTGCTTTCCGGCAAGCCCTATCCGCTGAATGCACTTTTGGTGATGGAGGCCAATCCACTTTATACGATGCCCGATTCCAAATCGGTTCAGGAGGCTTTCGACAAGATTCCGTTCGTGGTCAGTTTCTCATCGTTCATGGATGAAACGGCCCGGAATGCCGATCTGATCCTCCCCAATCATGTCTATCTGGAACGCCATGAAGACGCACCGCTTCCCGAAGGGTTTTCAAGACCGGTTATCAGCCTGTCCAAAGCCGTCTTCAAGCCACTCTACAAAACGCAACATGTCGGAGACACCCTGATACTGCTGGCCAAAGGGCTGGGAAGCAGCATCGCGGAAGCCCTTTCCTGGAAGGATTTCGATACCTGTCTGAAGCAGGCGATGGGGGATAAAATGGACACCCTCCAGAAAACCGGTTACTGGACAGATCCCAACGCGGTGTTCCCCGATGGCAAAATGACATTCGCGACACCTTCCGGAAAATTCGAGTTTGCGTCCAGCGCATTTTGTCCGGGGTTTACACCTGTCAAGATCGAAGGGGATGCCACGTATCCTCTGGTGCTGATTCCCTGCGATACCATGCGTCTGGCCAGCGGCGACACGGCCAACCCGCCGTTCGACACCAAAATTGTAGAAGAAACCATTTTGCTGCATCAGGCCAGCCTGATCGAGATCAATCCCAAAACCGCCCTGTCGCAGGGGCTTTCGGAAAATGACCGCGTGCTGCTACAGACACCCCGTGGTCAGGCAAACGTTCTGGTTCATCTCGAAGAAGGCATTATGCCCGGCGTCATTGCCCTTCCGAGAGGACTCGGACACACGGCGTACGACGATTATATCGCCGGCAAGGGGGTTAACCTGAACCGTCTGATGGGGCCGGTCGCGGATCCGCTTTCCGGTCTGGATGCCGCCTGGGGAATCAAGGCTAAACTGAGTAAAGCCTAACTACAGTATGAGGTTCTGATGAAATCTGAACAA
Source organism: Deltaproteobacteria bacterium (assembly GCA_021778975.1). Classification (GTDB taxonomy): domain Bacteria; phylum Desulfobacterota; class Desulfobacteria; order Desulfobacterales; family Desulfatirhabdiaceae; genus RAAP-1. Next base: position 5,034 of record JAJYBO010000053.1, on the reverse strand, counting down.
AATCAAGAAAATACCAAAAAATTCGGGATGGTCATTGATCTCGACGTATGCACCGGATGCGGTTCCTGCATGGTGGCGTGTATGGCCGAAAACAACGTCCCTTTCCGAAAGGATGAATCCGACAAGCTCAAAAGCATCACATGGATGCGGGTCTATAAACTGACCAACGGCAAGCCATATCCGGAAACGGACATCTGTTATCTGCCCAGACCGTGTCAGCACTGCGAAGGACACGAAGGCCATTCGCCCTGCGTGTCGGTATGTCCGGCAACCGCCACCGACTATGATATGCAGACCGGCATTGTCAGCCAGATATATACGCGGTGTTTTGGATGCCGTTACTGCATGGCCGCATGTCCGTATCACGCCCGATATTTCAACTGGTACGATCCGGTCTGGCCGAAAGGCATGGAGAAATATCTGAACCCGGATGTGTCGGTACGCATGCGCGGGGTTGTCGAAAAATGCAGCCTCTGCATTCACCGGTATCAGGCCGCCAAAAACAAGGCGTTCATGGAAGGCAAGACGGAAATCGAAGAAGGCGACTATCAGACGGCCTGCACCCAGGCGTGTCCTGCCGGGGCCATCACGTTCGGAGATCTGAACAACCCTTCGCACGCTGTCTATAAACTCAAACAACAGCCCCATGCTTTCCGGCTTCTGGAGCGGCTGGGCGCCAACCCGAAAATTTATTATGTATCCAGCCGGGAATGGGTAAGACGAGCGGGGGATAATTATCTTAAAAACGAAGGCCCCGCAAAAATCGGCTGACCACATCACATTGTCCGGATAAACACCGGGCAGGATACCTTACAAGATCAACAACGAGGACAAACGATATGGATTCCGCATTCATACCCAATGGCGTCAGACGTTGTGCGCCTGGCAAGTTTATAGCAGCGCTGACGGTGGCGGGCGCTGTGCTTCTGTGGGGCGTCTATGCCATGTTTCTGTGCTGGTTCAAGGGCCTCAACCAGACCAACATGAACAACAACTACGGATTCGCCCTGTGGATATGGGCGGATCTGGCGGTCATCGCCCTGGGCGGCGGCGCATTTTTTACGGGCTTTCTCCGGTATATCATCGGAAAAGACGAGCTGAAGAACATCGTCAACTACGCGGTGCTGATCGGGTTTATCTGTTACAGTTCCGCCTTGTTGATTCTGGCCATTGATATCGGGCAGCCGCTGAGGGGCTGGTTCATTTTCTGGCACGCCAACGTTCATTCCATGCTGACAGAGGTTGCATTCTGTCTGTCATGTTATTTCGGTGTGCTGACCATTGAATATATTCCACTCATTCTCGAAAACCGCGGGATTGACCGGGTGCCGTTTTTTCATCATCTGGGGCATAACATGCACGACATCATGGCGGTGTTCGCGGCGACGGGCGCATTTCTGTCATTTTTTCATCAGGGATCTCTGGGAGGCGTGGCGGGTGTTTTGTTCGGTCGTCCATTTTCTTTTCGAGAAGGGCTTTTTATCTGGCCCTGGACATTTTTCCTGTTCACCTGGTCGGCGGCCGCGTATGGCCCATGTTTTACCCTGCTCATCACCAAACTCACCGAAGCCGTTACCGGAAAAAAATTGGTCAAAGACAACGTGGTCGAGCTTCTGGCCAAAATATCCGGGTGGATGATGGCCACCTACATCATTGCCAAAATTGTGGATACCCTGTACTGGGCCAACGTAACCGCGCCGTCCAAAGGGTTTACCCTGATGGATTTTTACAGCCACAACGCATTTTACGGCATCTGGATACTGGTGCTCGAAATCGTTGTCGGCGGCATTGTTCCCGCCGCCATTCTGATCACGGACAAAGGCCGAAAAAGTCCCGCCGCCAGAACGACGGCGTTTATCCTGGCGGTGATCGGCGTTTGTGTCAACCGCTGGGTTATGGTCCTTCAGGTCATGGCGGCGCCGGTCATGACATTCGATACCTGGGCGCTCTATTATCCGAGCTGGCAGGAAGTTGCCACCACCATTCTGCCGGTGGCCTACGGAGTGATACTGATTATGATATCCTACCGGTATCTGCCGGTTTTTCCCCAGGAAACGGAATTGAACCCTGTTGACTGAACCATTGCTGGAGGTAATAAATGTTTCCGTTTAATTTTGAATGGATATGGGATATGCCCCACATGGTTTTCATGGGCGGGCTGTGGTATGCACTGAGTATTCTTGGCATTGGCATGACGTACTGCATCATCAAGGCGGCGGTAAACGCCGGCAAAAAAGACGCCGGCGGTCACGGGCATTCCTGACGTCTTCTCTCCGGGTGAGGAAACACCATGTCATCATCTTTCAGACGGCGATATTATCGCCTGTTCACCATTGTATTCATTGCAGGAACCTTGTGGATTTCCGGCGTTGCCGCGGCGGCGTCAAGAAATGTTCTCTGGGAAATCGTTTCGGGCTGTCTGGATCCGACAACTCCGAATTATTGCACGCTCTGCCGCTGGCCGCTGGATACATCTTCCTGCGGCGCGGGCAAACCCTGTGAAAAAACCTGTCAGCTCTGGGCGGAAACCGCCGATTATGCCGCCATTCGAGATATTAAAATGTGCAATTGTCCGGAAGGCTTTGTGCATGGGCTTGTCCTGCCCCGAACACGCGTCACGGGTGTTGAAGACCCCCACCGCCCGGACGGCATATGGCATTTCGCCTGGAATGTCGCGGCGCAGCGTATTCACGACCTTTCACAGATATGTCTTGTTGTCAATCCTTCCGGGATGCGAACTCAGGACCAGCTTCATGTCCACATCATGCGGCTGCAAACCGATGCGCGGCAGCGGCTGGAAAAATTTTCGGGCGCCCATATCACGGATTTGAATACGGTTTGGAAAACCGCCGGAAAGCTTGCGGCCACCGCCGGGCTGAACGATTATGGCGTCATTGTAATTCAGGCGGCGGACGGCGGATACCGGGTAAGCATCGAAAAAGAAAGTCCGGAACGGGAGTACGGCGTGGTTTCCTGCCGCTGATCCATTTTTTACGAGGACATCAGTTTTCATGCAAAATACTGCGTTTTCCGTGTTACCGTAGATTTTACGGTATTCAGCGTATCGGTCAAAGCGGCAATGACATTTTCACGGATATCCCCGGCGACAACGATATACATGACATCTTCGCCAACTTGCAGATCAATATCGCCATGGATGTGAACCAGGATTTCAATGATACCCTCCCGTTTTTTGTTGGCGGCAATCACTTCCTGTAATTTTTCGTGATCTACGCTTATCCGCAGGCCCGAAACTGGTTTGCCCTCCCGTGAAGTTGACCGCACCACGCCGTTATGACATAAAATCATGCCGACTTTGGCATAATCCGGATGCTGTTTGATCTGTTCGATCATTTGGGAAATATTCATATTGAAGCTCCATTGGTCGAGAAAGTTGATGATCTCGTAAAAAGTCGAATTTCAGACGGCTTTGTAAAAAGGCCGCAGGCGAGACGCGTAAATCATGAGGAGTGAGGCGTACTTATGGTACGCCGCAACAACGAAGGATGCAGCGCAACGCAGCATCCGGACTTTTTACGAAGCCGTCAAAGTTACCCGGCGGAGATCCTCCGGGGTGTTGATATTGATAAAGGAGACGCCTTCCGGATCGGCCTGACGCACCAGCGCTTCAGGGATGCTCCGGATGCGGGATTTGCGGAAAATCCGTTGAATCTTGAATTTTTCCTGACGCACATGGGTCTCGACGTTGGATAACTGGGACACGGCATACGTAGCGCACAGGGATTCCAGGCCATTTTGGGTTTCAGGCATCACGGCGTCGGCGCCAGGTCCGGTTTTAGATACAACCAACTGAACGATTTCTTTCCGGATAAACGGCGCGTCACAGGCGCAAACAAAAACGTACGGACGCGAGGCATAGAACATCCCCGCATGAATACCCGTCAGGGAGCTTCGCACCGGGAACAGATCTGTAACCACGGTCAGATCCCAGTCAAGATACTCAGTCGGCGTATTGGTCACCAGAATGATTTCTGTGAACAGTTCGGAATAAACGCTGTAGATGCGATCCAGAATGCGCTCTCCGGCGATCTGAATCATGGCCTTGTTGCGGCCGCTGAACCGCGTACTCATACCGCCGGCCAGGATAACTCCCGAACACAGGTCGCTGATGGATTTTGCAGGTGGTGAATTCATCTTTGGTCAAACTCATGACGATGGTGTGGATGCCCCGAGCATCCCGCTGATTGACATATCTCTGCTACAACATTCTATAAGAAATGGCAACATTAAGCTTCTACTTACGGCATCCCATTCAACTGAACCCGTGACTAAATCGCTGTTACCTGTAAAAGGGAGGCATCATGAACGAACCCAAAGCCGTTCCATCCGAATCGTTTGCGGACCGGCTCGTCAATATTCTCAATATGGGGGCCATCAATCTTGCCATGGGGATCGGATACCGTCTCGGCCTGTTTGAAACCCTCGACAGCCTTGACCGGCCCCAGTCCGCTGCAATCATTGCCGAAAAAGCCGGTCTCTCCAGACGCTACACCGAAGAGTGGCTTGGCGTCATGGCCACGGGCGGCATCATCCGCCTGAGCCGGGACGGCGACGGCGCCCCGCTTTTCGATCTGCCCCGATCCCATGCCGATTGGCTGACCCGAAGGGCCGGAAACGCCAATCTCGGTGTTTATACCCAGGAAATCCCAACTCTTGCCGCAAGTACCTATCACCGGCTTTGTTCGGTGTTTGCGACAGGGGAGGGCATTCCTTATTCCGACTATCCGGATTTTCACCGGTTCATGGGCGAACTGGCGGACGCCAAACACCGGCAGGTACTGATCGAGCGGTTTCTGCCCAGCGTGGATAGCGGCCGTATCGTGCAGCGGATGCAGCAAGGCATCCGGGTATGCGATCTGGGATGCAGCGAAGGCGTGGCGCTGCTGATCATGGCTCAGGGGTATCCGGCAAGTACGTTCGTTGGTATGGATATTTCGGAGCAGGCCCTTTCGGAAGCAAGACGGGAAGCCTCACGCCTGGGGCTGTCCAATGTCAGCTTCGTTAAAATTGATG